>JBBSWF010000146.1:0-1017 GCA_038046365.1 Nanobdellota archaeon | reverse complement strand
AAGATAACAGCAAAACCGCAGCTTAGACCTCCAGAGGGGACTTTATAGTTACAATAATCCCTGTGGTGGTGATTGGAGAAGCGGTGAATGTCATACTGTGCGGGGAGCGGTTCCCTAATCGACTGCGAAATGATGCCTACTTGGAATTGAAAGGATTGATCTCTCTGGCCGATGAAGTCATACCCATACCTGAAGAAGCGCTCGAACGGGACATCCCTACTATCCATGAATTCTTCAAAACCAATGATTATTCGGTCGGGATGATGGATCGCCTCATACTCGCCTGGGTGGTGAGCCTACAGCCCGATGTGTTCGTCACCACAGATGAACACATCATAAATAATGAAGAAATGATAGGCAAAGAATTCCAGATCCGGTTCAAGAATCCAAGGCGAATCAATCGCCACGCATAGCGTGAACCATCTCAGAACCTGTGACGTGCTCTAGACCAGCTTCACGGAACGCTTTCTTGATAGATTTCGTGCGGCGGGCCATGCGGGCGAATATCCTCTTGATCTCCGATTCAGAGATTCTTGGACCATCGGTCGCCAGAGCACTTGCCATTTTGTAAATAGTAGTATCCTCTAGTATATATTGAATTCGGTCCGATCAAGAATCTCCCAATAATATGCGCCCAAATGCCATCAGCTCTCTTTGTCCATCTTCTCCCTTATCGCTTCAAGGACGAACTCAGCTCGGCTTCTATACCCCTTCTTGCTTCTCTTCCAGATCTTGTCGATCTCATCCACTAAGACAGAAGGAATACTGATGTTGACATAGTTTTTCGGGGGCATACAGTACTCTTACAGGAAGGTTAATAAACTTCTTATTGGTACATATACTGTATGTATACTACATGGCTAAAACGTGAAAAGAAGACGGTGAGTGAAGTATGAGGTGCTATGGTCGGTGTGTTTGCGGACATCAGCGTAATTCTCACTTAAAGGGTAATTGGTTATCTCCAGTATTCCCGAACTCGCCAGCCTGATGGCTGGGCTCGTTCAGGGAATACTGTAG
>JBBSWF010000145.1:0-3881 GCA_038046365.1 Nanobdellota archaeon | reverse complement strand
AAGAGCAACAGCGACATCGTGACTCACCGGGGGTGGGCGCTCGCAATTGACATGTCAAGTTTGTCGATTTCCCTGATTTTATCAGGTCCATCGGAACATTTGAGAGCCCTGAGAAAAGCAGGACTTTCAAAGAAGAATCTATCGAATATTATGGGATTGCTATCTTTGATGATTGGGACACGGTCACTGGACTGACGAAGAAGTTGAGTCTTTGGAGATGAGTCCCGTTTTTATGACCCGCCATAGAGGTACATCACTGCCAGTCCGATGACTATAAGAGATATCCCGCCCATCTTTGGGAGTATTAGCTCATCCTTGCTCATCTTTCCCACATGCGCGTGGGCTATGCGCTCCATCACGAGAACGAAAGGTACTTGCAGTATGCTCACAGAAGTGAATATCGTGGCAGGCATAGTCACCATAGCGAGGTAGCTTGTCATCACGCCAGTGAACGTGAGTGCTTCGGTGAGGAACGCCCATCTTGCATTTCGCATCTCACTCATCACGTCCCTCACTTTTTTTCTGGACAATAGTCCAGATAGGACCGCAAGGCCGAGGGAGATGTTGTAGATCGCGAGTCCATTGAGCGGCGGCATCCCGCTCACTGAAGCTTTTATGAAGAATTCATAGCCGGCTGTCAGCGCTATGAGCGCGAAGATGTACCATGCCTTAACGCTTAGCTTGACTTGTTTGAGCCGGACCGCGAGCATCAGCGCCCCTAAAAGGGTCATGCCCATGCCTGCATAACCAAGTAGCGATATCCGCTCGCCAAGGAATAAGTAGGACATCACTGCCACAAGCACAGGATATGTGTACACAAAACCGACCATATTCGCGGCGTCTTCTTTCTCAAGTATCAGATAGTATAGATAGAAAGCCAGGCCTTGCAGGACTCCCGCCAATGCAGAGTATCCAGCTTCGATGATTGATATATTCTGCCAAGGAAGGAAGAGTCCGACTGCCACGCCGTACACCAGATTCACTGCCCCACCTATTATTATGTATCCGTATGCTCTCTTGACCTTGTGTGCCATCACGTACTTGTCCATGATGTTCATCAGGGCGAATATGAGGGGTGATAGTAGCGCGAATATCCAGGGCGAGACCATACCAATCCGTCCGTGGTGAGACTATTAATAGTTTGTGCGAGCGAAAGAGTAAACTTATATATCGTCAATCCAACAATGAAAACATGGAAGTAGATAATGAACAGTTGAGTCGGGCAATAAATTCAATAAGGAAATTCCTCCTAAATCAGAATTTTTTTGAGGTTCATCTTTACAGCACAACCAATTATAAAATAGAGAATACAAATTTTTTTCAGTTAAAAGATGATCTTTTTCTTAGGTTTAACCCCGAACCGGATATTTGGCAAGCGGGATTAAATCACAATAAGTTTTTTTGGATTGGAAGTATGTTTAGGAACGAACCCAAATTGTCTATTTTTCACTCATTTGAATTTAGTGTCGCAGATATTTACGAGATGGGAGATAAAGGAACTGTAAAGAAAAAGCTTATAGCGATCATTAAACAACTCGAAAAAGATTTAAGATTAAAACCTCTTTCTAAAAAGGTCATCGTAATTGATTACAACGATTCGATGGAGAGTGTTTCTGAAAGGGAGTGTTGGATTCTGGTTGATAATTATCCAAAAGAAGAATCATTTTATGATACCAGTATTGGAGATGGACGGACAAAAAAGTTTGAATTCTTTTACAAAAATAACGATGAAATCATCGAGATAGTTGCTTGTGGAGAATTAGGAGAAAATGCCAATCCTAAGAATTTCATAAAAAATAAAGACGCAATAGTTCAAAAAGAACCTTTGAAAAAAGGGTTTGTGGGGTTTGGGATTGGTATTGAAAGATTAATGGCTTTGTACTCTATGCGTCAAAAATAATGGATACGAAAGTGGAGTGAACAATCTACCCCTTACATTTAGATTTTTAGATTGTAAGGGGTAAATATGAGAGCGTTCCCTCTTCAGTTTTCTTATAGCGAATCGCATTGATTATCAAACAAATGTGCGATCCAAAGAGCGGGACCGTCTCACTTCACTTCTATCTCTATCGGTCCGACCCATCCACTGATAATGTTATAGAGCCAGCCGCCGATCAGTCCTTGGATGAAAGTGATTATTCCATAGAATATCGGTAGTATCACTATCGCGCCGACTCCGAATATTATCATCACCCATCCGGGAGCAGACGGATCCTTGTCTACTCCTGCGCCAAGCATGGCCAGAATGGTGAAGCATATCCCGAGCAGGAGTCCCATCAAAGCGCCGATGCATCCGGAGACTTTCGCGACTGACATGGGGTTCACTGATGTTATCGACATCCGTTTTGTTTGGGATTTTTTCATGGTTCAATCGCCTCGTCCTACTTTCTCTTCCCTGTCTTCTGGGTCATCCCCTTTTCCTTGAAGAGCGCTGGAGCTAGGTACTTGTATGCGACAAAGATCACTAGCATCAATTCCAATAAGATCACTATCGGCCTCCATATCCTGTGCAGCTCGCTGAAGTATTGCGCTGTGCCAAAGAATATGTCTCCGAGTCCGCCTAGCATGAATCCTGTTCCGATCCATTCGTGCATCGGGTTGGTCTCGCGCGGCAGGTATATCCCGCACATCACCGCGATCAATCCTAGTATTGATGATATGATGAACGCCCAGAAGTTATGGATGTTCTGAACTGCCTGGAGTTTCTGGTTGCACAAGCTGCATCCTTTGTATGACGGGCATCCATAATTGTCATACGTGTCCATGGGCTCGCCCTTTGTCTCGACGATGCATTTCTGCCTCGCCGAATCGTCATAGGCAGGGCATTGGTGCTCGACTGGCACTTGTTTCTGGTAGATCGGTGTCGGGCCGGGGTTTCGCAATAGCCCTTCTTCTCTGCAGAAATCCTCATAGTCCGGCGCGGGGTAAGCCGCGTCTATCGCGGAGAACGTGAATATCCCAAAGAGCACAGCGACGACGAAGATGATCAATATTCTGCGGATGTCCATGGATTCGGGCTCACACTTCACGTATATATGGTTTTTGGATTTTTTCTCCTCAGATTGATTTTGAGATCTCTTTCTTGAACTTAGATTCAACGTCAGCGATAGCGTCCAGTGTTTCTGCGATCTGTAGCCATTTGTCCTGTTTGCCAAGGACAACAGCGCGCCCGAACAGATTGGCTTGCTCATCCTTTAACTTGCATAGTTTTCGGTTGTGCGGACTGAAGAATGAGGAATAATCAAGTGCCCGTCTCGCGCCCAAAGGCATGGAGAATCCGATCAGCTGTCCTTCAAGATGTTTCAGCCCTCGGTTTTTTCTGATAAATGCCCCGATTGCTCGAAATGCATCATCGTGGTTTTTCACTTCAGGTGGGTTGTCGTGCCGGCGATATATCCCTGCGAAGAGATTGATCGCCGCTTCGTACAACTGCTTTTGAGAAGGTTTCCTCACTCGTTTAGGAGCTGTCCAATAGTTGTATTCTCCGTTCTTGCAAGCGATATTATCTGCCTTCCACATCTTCAAGAAATGAGCGTGAGATATAGCGACGCAGGGATACTCTTGAGGGTCGTGTATCAGCATCTCTGAGTCAGTGATCTTGTATACAAGCACGAAATGGTCAGACCCGGGTTCCGTGCTTTTCCCGCCGGTTTTCAGATAATTCAAGTCAATCGGGCCGATGATCGCCGGTGTTCCCTTGACATCTTTTTTCAATAGCTCGAATGGAGGGGCGCTCCCGATAGGCTGGATGCGTTCCTTGACATCGAAGCCGAGAAGTTCAAACGCGTTGTTGATCCCCTTTGGCGGCACTGTCCAATAATTGCTAAATGAAACTCCCATCCGGGGCAGAGCCCCGGGGTATCACGGGTCAGAACTGGACT
>JBBSWF010000144.1:0-17316 GCA_038046365.1 Nanobdellota archaeon | reverse complement strand
CGAAGAGCAACAGCGACATCGTGACTCACCGGGGGTGGGCGCTCGCAATTGACTGGACATGAATGAATTTTCAGGGGGTAATGGTGGAGTGGGTTGATTTTTGAGTCGATCGAAATATAACCTTCCAAGCTGGTCATATCCTACGCCCCATTTTATTTTTCCCTGGTTCACGACCGCAATGCCAAGACGGCCCTCCCTGAATATTTCTTCTTCGAGGAAGGAGGCAAGGCTCCTCCCCCCGCAGGCCGGAGAATTCCCCACTTTACCCACTATATACCAATACACTCCACCGCAATAATCCAATGCAGAGCCTTTACGGAGCTGGATCATGTGTTCATATTCGTCACAGCTGATCATTATGGGATTTCTGGATTGTAGAGTTTTTAGCAGTTTGATGGATTCATAAGGCCGTGTATCTGAAGCAGCCAGGGATAAATTAGGTGAGTTGAGCTCATTTTGCAGACGAGCGATCTCATCGGTTACTATGTGTGATGGAACGCCATCGCGTGCCGGATCATACGTCTCTATGTCTTTCACCTCGAAGAGGACATCAGGAAAAGAGGTTATAGGCCTGAGCACAGACAATACCGACGTATCCGGAGAGTGTTTTGCCATGAGGACTATAGCCACAGGCTGTTTAAAAAGATGACTTTGGCCCATCTATCGGTTAATACAGAAACACTTCCCCACTATCAGCGGGAACAGTATCGTCGCGTCTCCAAAGACTTTCACCATCTTTGAGTCGGGTAGTATCTTGCCCCACGACACTGCCTCGTCAGGCCGGGCCCCTGCGTCGCTTCCGTCGAATTCTTGCGATGTGTTGATGTAGACTGCGAAGTCAGCGCCGTTCCTGAGCATGTTCGAGTTCAGTATGTGGTGTTTCACCACTCCCGCGCCAAGGATTATCAGCCCGGTCTTCTTCGCGTCGAGCGTGATGTCATTGAGCTTCTTTACATCCGCGACTGAATCGAGCTTGAAGTCTGGGTGCGCGAATGAATTGAAGTACATCATGTCGCCTATCGACCCGTCTGTCAGCGCAGGGCAGAACACAGGTATGCCATTTTTCTGGCACCAGTAATAGATAGACCTCTCGTCGCCTAGCTCCTTCGCGACCCGCGCTGTGAACTCTGACGGCGTGATCACATGCCCTGTCTTCTTCTGTTCAATATCGAGCTGAACCAGTATCGGGTTGAGGAAGTCCTCGAATTTGCAGTATCGTGAGTTGGGCACGAGTATGTTGCCGATCCTGTTGATTCCGCCTTCGCGCAATTCCTTGCCAGGCAGGCTAAACTCGCCAAGGACAAAAGTTCCGAGGCACTTGATGAAATCTTCTTCTACCCCGCCGGCGGTCGTAACGATCACGTCTACCATCTTATGTTTTGCCAGATACCTGAACACATCACGAAGCCCTGAGCTGACCATGCTTGATGTATAACCCAGATATATCGTGCATTTCTCGCGGCGCATCACCTGGATTATCTCTATTGCCTTGGCAAGCTCGCTTGCCTGGTGGCCCATCGTCGCATAGGAGTCGATTATCTTCGAGAAATCCACGCCCAAGTCGAAGTCATATCCTTCGATAGCCACTCCTCCTTCGATCTCTGTCGAGGCGTGCATCGTGTGCTGCCTTGCTTTCTGGAGTTCTGATTCAGCGCTCATATGAAGTCCCGAAGTTCTGGATTTATATTATTGTTTGCCAGTTTTTTCATCTTTTACTAGAGACGAAAGGAGTTTAAGAAGATTGACCCAGCTACCTTTAAAAAGAGACGCCATCTTTTGTTTCTTAGGTGCTCTAGAATATGAACGAAGACTGTCTGTATCAATCGATGCCAAACCTATCTAGTGAAGAACCCGTGCGAAAGGCCAGGAGCGTGAAGGAGGCATTCCATGCTTACAAGAGCGCGGAAAATGCTTTCGAGCATCAGGGGATTAGGGGACTGATCTCAAGCATTCTCCCCGTTTTGAATGATTCTGCCCGCGAGACCGAATTCGCCAGTCGCCGTGCTGACCTGCTCACATATCTGAGGAATGGGGTTTTAGTTGCGTTCTATAGGCCGGATAATACCTTCATTAGGGCAGTGATCGGTCGCCGCCCTGGAGAGTACGGCTTAACTTGCAACCCGTCTATCAGGATGTACAAGATAGATAAAGCGACGGGGTTGATCTCGGGAGGTTTTCAGAATATCTCCATGTTCGCGGACCTTGAGATTATCACTGAGAACGCCTCGCCAAGGACTCGGTTGATCCATAGGTATTGACCTATGGATCAGCTTTTTAAGCGATTGGAGCTTTCAATCTCTCATGTCAGAAGTTGAATCAGGATACAGCAACGATGTTTTGGAGTCAATGCTAGTCAACAACTACTTCAACAAGATAGTAGGTATAGACTCCCTGGCGATCAGGATGGGGCCTAGGAACCCTCCGCACACCCAGGAGCAATATCAAGTCATCCAGCAGAAGTGGGATGATGTGCAGAATAAGAATCCCAAAGCGTTCTCAAAGATTTTCCTCGCGATCAATGGTTTTCAGATGGACCAGCACACCGGCGCATTGACTCTCGACGCTTACCTCTCAAGCTACATGGATTGGTCAGGCACAAAGACCTTGCCAGCCGCAGCAGACCGGATCTGGTGCCTCGGCACGTGCGGGCTTGCGTATGTTATGGAAGGTGACAAGAAGCTGTTTGTTTTCGGTAAGCGGACTAGCGCAACGCTCAATGTTGGGGGTTCTTACGAATCTCTCCCAGGAGGGTTCACTGAGCCGGCTATTGCAGGGGACACGAAGAACCCGGTCATCACATCGCTGTATACGAAGAACCCGGTCATCATATCGCTGTATAGAGAGCTCGAAGAGGAAGTTGGCGTTAAGAAGGACCAAGTCATCAGCGTGAAGCCTTTCAGCTTCGGCATGTTAAGGGAGTGGAGAGGAGCCTTGTTCCAGGACACTTGTGTCAACTCGCTCATTCACATCAGCCTTGACGAGGCAGGAATCAATGCTGCTTTCGAGGCCAACAACGAAAACAAAAGGAGCAATGGCAAGACTATCGAGCACACTCAGATGACCCTTGTTCCAGAGAGCGAGATTGGCCAGTTCATCGAGCAGTACCGCGCAAGTATGGGTGTGAGGACTCTTTTCACACTGGAGTCTTATGTGCAGATGAATCATATTTTTGGGAAGTGAGTTGTCCGCAACCGGAATAAAAGAATTGCCTAAAAATCGCCTATCATGCATACATGGTAGGGGATCAGAACTCAGACATACTTTACGGCAAGAATGCGGGTATCAAGACCATCTTGGTGCAGGCTGGCAATGCCGGCAAAGTGATGGGAGATTGATAGGATAGGTTTTCAGCAACGTCTAATCCACCATCATCACTCCAGGCGCTCCTTTGAAATCCGAGTCTGCAGTTACAAGCATTGCCCCGCGTTTCTTTGCTGTGGCATATATGAGTGAGTCCGTTGCGTGTAGATTATGGACATGAGCTAGCTCAGCGGCTTTCTCGGCCAGGTCGCATGTGACCTCTTCGACGATAGCCCTCTTCTTTATCATTGAGAGTGATGCTTCGATTTTGCTCCGGTCGGTGCGGAGCCGGATGAGTTTCCTCTTTATCTCGAATATCGAGATCGTGGAGATCACAAGTTCGGTGTCCGACTCGACGATCTTGCGGCATTCCTCGTTCTGTCCGAAAAGATAGTATAACCATGCCGAAGAGTCGAGAGCCTTAATGTCGGTCACGCTCGTCCCTCAGGTCTCTTAGGAGTTCCTTCTTGCTGACAGTCTTTCCGAGGTAGCCGTACATGCTCTTCTGCCGTCGCGCATCCCGAAGGATTTGCTGTATAGCCTCATCATAAGAGGAGGCGTTGAGCTGTTGTCGGATCCTTTTCAGCACGTCTATTGTGTTATCCGAGATTTGGATGGTGGTGCTCATGGATACTATAATATTATAGGGCTATAATAAAGTTCTGTTTTTCTGTGAGGTTGGCGGGCGAAGGTAAGACGTTGTTGGTTGTCGTTCCGCTGTGGAAGGAGATCAAGACTGGAACTCTTTTGAGCGTGATCAAGCAGGCAGGATATACAAGGGAGGGCTTTCTCGATTTATTGGGGAGAAAAGAGTGACTAGATTGGTTCCATCTGTATGACAAGAAGATCACAATCCCCGATCATGCGTTATCTATGGGATATCATGTGGTTTGAGGAATCTTGTCGATGAACATATGCCTTCTTTTTTCAAGGGAGTGGAAGGTTCTCAATCTTCCGTGCCGCTTCGCAATGAGCGGGCTATATCATGGAAGGTGTCATATCGTATGATTGGCGGGATGTTATGTCTCAGGTTGGCAGGGTTCTCCAAGAACAAGGCTTCAGTGTATGGGATTGAGAGGCTGGTGTGTATGGCCATGACCGTAGGTTTGCCCATGCCTGCGAGATAGCCGGCATCCCATCCTCTTCCTTCGCTTGGGTCCGCACTAGGATATACGCATAACCCGATATCGCATTCTCCGCATAGGCAATATGCCCGTCTTACTGCTTCAGACTTGGACATCACGCTTGGGTCAGGGTTCCAGTTCTGGATGTTTTTGATCATTGTGAAGACTTTGTGGCCGTCGTTCTCCAACAATGATACTATCTCTTCTAATTGTGGTCGGAGAGTGTCGAGGCTTGAACCTCGGAACTTATATGCTAACCAAATCTTCAATGTGATCACAACCCCAATTCATGTTCTATATCGATCTGAGAATCCTTCGCCAGCTGCTCATACTCGAGATTCTCGCAAGTCGTTGCCGCGATGATATCTTCTTTAACAAGATCGAATTCTTCTTTTGTGATCTTCGCCTTTATGGTGAAGTGTTTGATCGGCGCTTTCAGCGAGAGGTTCTTCTCTGATTTCGCTTTCCGGGCATGTGTCACTGCGTAGGATACCACTTCCCACACTGACTCAGCCCCGGGATCGAGGGATTTCTCATCGACTTTAGGCCACACGGATATGTGGATCGACTTCTCTTTCTCCCGCCCTCGAAAGTATGTCTGGTACATCTCCTCGGTTACATGAGGCATAAATGGCGCGAATATCTTCACCACGACAAGCAAGCAAGTGTAGAGCGTGTACTGCGCGCTCTTCCTTCCAGCAAGCCCGCGTTTGTCGACGTTATACATCCGATCCTTGATCACCTCGAGGTAATCGTCGCATAGGTCGTGCCAGAAGAATGTGTCCACAGCCAGTTTTGCCCGGTGATACTCATAATTCTCAAAGCCAGATGTGCACTCTCCGATCACTCGGTTCAGCCGTGATATCATGGCCCGGTCGCACATGTCTATCTTCGCTGGTTTCTTTCCGTCGTAGTCAGACAGGTGCATTGAAGAGAACTTCATCGCGTTCCAAAGTTTTGTCAGTGTCTTGTTCCCGGTCACTAGATCTTTCTCTTGGAAAGGCAGATCATCCCCCAATTTAGACCCGCCAGCCCAGTATCGTAATGTATCAGCGGGGAACTTCGCGAGCACGACCCGTGGATCTATTATATTCCCAAGAGACTTAGACATCTTCCTGCCTTTCGGGTCAAGCACCCATCCGGAGATGGCGATGTCCTTCCATGGATTGACATTGTGGTGCAGCCTGCTCTTCACGACTGTGTTAAATAGCCAAAACGAGATTATATCATGCGCCTGCGGCCTAAGTGACATCGGGAAGAGTTTCTTTCGCACAGGATGGTCCTTGAACAATTCCACCGCGAGCATCGGTGTCAATGATGATGTCGCCCATGTGTCCATCACGTCCTTCTCAGGATAACACTCAGACCCCCCGCATTTCGGGCAGCCTGCAAGTGGCTTGTCAGAGAGTGGGTCGACAGGCAGTTGCGATTCGTCAGCGAGTATTGGCTCTTCGCACTTTGTGCAGTACCATACCGGGAATGGAACTCCAAAATATCTCTGGCGCGATATGCACCAGTCCCATTGCAGTCCTTTGACCCAATTGTCATATCGGTTCTTCATGTGTGCGGGGTGCCAGTCCATTTTCCCCCCTGCTTCAAGGAATTCTTCTCGCAGGTCGAGATACTTGATGAACCACTGCGGCGTCTCGAGGATCTCTATCTCTGTGCCGCATCTCTCGTGCACGTTCACCGCGTGTGTTATCTGCTTCTGCGCGACCAGTGTCCCTTCAGCCTTCATCTTGTCGATGATGGCTTTTCGCGCTTCTTTGATCTTCATTCCGACGAAGTCTCCGCATATCTCTGTCATGCGCCCATCCTTGGTTATCGCGACCTTCAGAGGCAGCTTGTGGGCCTTGTACCATTCTATGTCGGTCTGGTCTCCGAATGTGCAGCACATCACAAGCCCTGTGCCTTTCTCAGGATTCGCCCGCACGTCAGCTAGTATAGGGACTTCCTGTCCGAAGACAGGGACGATAGCGGTCTTGCCAAACAGTTTTTTATACCGTGCATCGTCAGGATGAGCGAACACCGCAACGCAGGCAGGCAATAGTTCCGGCCGCGTGGTCGCGATGAGCAGTTTCACGCCGTCCTTGGTCGTGAAGACTATGTCGTTGAATGATGACGCAATCTCTTCGTCGCGCAGCTCTACCTGCGCAATCGCTGTCGAACACTCAGGGCACCATATCGATGGCGCTTTCTTGCGGTACTCCCGCCCTGCTTTGTACAGGTCAAGGAATGACTTCTGCGATATCTTCTGGCAGTGGTCGTTTATCGTCGAGTAGTAGATGGACCAGTCGCATGACATCCCGATCGCCTTCCAGTCCGACACGAACAATGGCACATGTTCTTTTAGATAGTCCAGGCACAGTTTTTGGAATTCGCGCCGGGCCATCCTCGAGCCTTTGACCTTCTTCTCTTTCTCGACCAGCCGCTCGGTAGGCAGTCCGTTGTCGTCTGTCCCGAATGGATAGAACACATTATGCCCGTTCATCCGCTTGTATCTGACAAGGAAATCCTGTTGGGCGTATGAGAAGGCGTGGCCGATGTGCATCCTGCCTGACACCGTCGGAGGGGGTGTATCCACAGAATAGATCGGCTTCTTAGAGTCAGGATCAAACTTGTAGATGCCTTCAGACTCCCAGAATGCCTGCCATTTCGGCTCTCCGACCTTCGCGTCGTAGTTCTTCGCAGAGTCGAGCTGAGCGGCTCCTGGGCTGATGGAGGGATGAGCCACATGGCTTGCGGATTGAGACCCTTTGTCGCCAGCCCCATTGGCCTTGGCGATATTTTGTTGGTGAGCGGTTTTTTCCTGTGCCATGATGATTCATCGTCCGGCGCGTTAGCCTATAATCAGGTCTATCCTTAAGGCTGCCTCGCGCCGTGACGATGAAATACCCGAATTGTTTTTAAATGTTTAGTGTCTAGTCCGTCGGTATGGCAAGAAGATACAGCCCGGTGCAATGGTTATCGATTGCTTTGATGGCAATAGTGATCGTGTCTTTTATTGGCTTCCTGATCGGATACGTCGATCCGCTGGCTTTTTGGGTCATATTGGGGGTAGTCGCTTTTCTGGCTTACAAGAAGATACCGGGTTGGGTGGACAGATAGATCAGGGCGATTTTTCAGTTCAGCACTTCGCCACTATCACAGGCACATACATCTCGTCTTCGCTCATGCCGCTGTGGTAGCCGATGACTTTCTTTGGCTTGCATCCCGGCAGTTCGTCGATCAGAGCGTATCCGTCCTTGGATATTATGACGTAGTCTCCTATCCTGTCCAGGAACCTCTTGTGGGACTTGCCTGTCCCGAAGTATCCTTGGCTGGCGAATTCTTCGCTTTTGTAGACGTCGCATGCATGGCCTAGATGCTTCCTCATCAGCGTTTCGAACTTCTTCTCGCGTCCTGCCCTTACATACGCAAACGCTTCTCGTGCGTCTCCGCTCAATGGCACGACCAGGCATTCCATTATGTCGGGATAGTCATTGAGAAGTATCCTACGGGTAGGGGGTATTGTTGTCTGTCCGTGGTCTGCTGACAATATGACGGTCGTGCCTGTCCCTTCCAGTTTCTTGATAAGCAAAGAGAACGCCGCGTCGACGCGTTTGAGTTCAGCTATAGTTTTCCTGCTTTCAGGGCCCCTCTTGTGGCTTATCGAGTCGAGCATGTGCCAGTATGCATAGATGTATTTGCGCTTGCTGCCGTGCTTCACGATCTTAATTATCGCGCGCGCCATCCCGGCAAGGTTGTTGAACGGGATCCGCTTGGCTCGTCCAGAGTAAGACGCGGTGTATGTCGAATCGACCAGTATATCTGGCGCGACCACAAATGGCCTGGCTTTCACTTTGTCGAACACGTTCTTCGAGTCGAACATATGCTTTGCGAGCTCATCATTTATCGCTTTGCCGCCGCGCACAGTGAACCGCAGGGGCACTGCGATGAACCCTAGCTCTTTGAGGTAGATGTACCACGATACCAGACCGTGCTCAGCGGGCTCAAGCCCGGTCTTGTAGGATGTTATCGCTGCTGCAGTCGTAGTCGGAAAGACCGAGGTCATCTTTCCGTGCAGGTGATTCATGAGTGTAGTTCCGGTTCCATGCTTTGACAGCAAGTTGTATCCCAGGCCGTCGATGACTATCAGCACAATGTTTTTTGAGTTACCTATCTCGCCAGGAGGCAATATCTTAAGCGGATGATGATGAGTCTTTCCCCCCATAGCTTTGACTATGGTGCTCATGAGGTTGACGATGCTTCCGTCATGATAGTTTGGCAGGGTCATCGGGGTCCGACCCATTTCATGGTTTAATAAAACTGCTGTTAATAATGTTTTTAAGGAACTGCCTATACGTCGTATGTCATGGCAAGTATACCTTCAAGATATGAGGTGGGGGATAGTCAATCAGATCGCAAAGACGAGGTCTGGGGACTTTTGAGTAGGGGCGCGGCGATAATGCTGTTTAGGGCAGGAGAGCCATCCGACTCTATTTGCAGTCTAGTCAGGTGCACCCAGGCCCAGTTAAAAGAGCAATTTCCCAATCCCCCGTCTGAAGTTAGTCCGGGGAAGTATGACCTATTAGATATCGCCCATTTGTTCAGTGGTGAATATGTATTGACCGATATCGAACTGACTAAAGATACTTATCATCCAGATGAAAATTTCCGGCTAAAGATCACGGGTCACACAAGCGGCGTCAGACTAGTGGATCATTGCGATCTGAAGCGATATCTGCGAATGAAAGCGCTTCGCTGCCTGGGTTACAATGGCAAATCAGAGCAATGACTTCCCGGTCCATAACTCTTAAATAAGCAGGATCTTCTTCCATCGACATGGCGCAACAACTCGATTCGCAATCATTTAGCAAAGCTGTCAATGGCAAGATCCCGATCATTGTTGATTTCTGGGCTGAATGGTGCGGCCCATGCAAGATGCTCGGTCCGGTCTTTGAGAAGGTGAGCGCCGATTTCAAGGGCAAGCTTGACTTCGCCAAGGTGAACGTCGATGAGAGCCAGGATATCGCATCCAAGCATGGTGTTATGGGGATCCCCTGCCTGATTGTTTTCAATAAAGGAGAGGAAGTCGACCGGATTGTCGGCGCCATGCCTGAGGCTTCTCTAAAGGCTAAGATAGAAGGGATTCTTGGGTCTATTGGCTAAAGATCAGGAGGCAGATGCCCGAAAGATCCGCGATACTCGGCCATCTTGGAATTTATGAACTCCTTGCTTACTCCGATCTCTGCCGGCGAGATGTATCTTGCGAACTCGAGTCTAGGCTCGATCATTGCGCCTTTTAGCATCTGTTCATAGCAGTCCCTGATCTGCCTAAGTTCAGGTGGTAGACTATATGCCGGCTTAAGGTTCCGTTCTCCATCCTTGAACAATTGGTTCACTGTGTTGGTTAAATGTTTTGAGGGAGTTTTTCCAAAAAGCGCCCATCTTAGCCCATCCTTTAGGTACGGGCTGATGTCGCAGGTCTCAAGCACGGTCTCAAGAGGAGTGTTCCGTTTCAGGCGATGGTCAAAGTCAGAGACCGTGTCTAAGAGTCGTGCTCGAAGGGAGATCGACAAGCTTGTTCCGTTCGCTATGCTCCTTAGCACCTGGTTCAATTGATGCCGCACGTCTGGATTTAGGTTAGTCTGATAATGTCGGACTATGCCGACTATTCGGTCGTCTGGATTGAAGTAAAAGTCTTGTGCGACTTGGTTTTCAGGCTTGTGCATCAGTCGTGAGATATCATTTTCAGAGTACAAGAAGAATTCATAGATGTAGACTTTGTCTTTCTTGGAGTCGGTGTACATGGTAAGCACTTTGCCGACGCCTGTCCTGCCAAACGTTGTGGTCTTCATCACGTTGGATTTTGAGTTGTCTACTAGCACGCGGGCGGTGGATGTGAACGCGCTTGTTCGCGTTCCGGTCTGGGGTTTGCCTCCTGCCGCGTTGGTGAACGTGGACGGGAGAAGTTTCTTCTGTTCTATGTCAGAATAGTAGCGCACGTCATGGCCGTACCTATAGTTGAAATTCATCCTCGCCTCTCGGTCCGCAGCGCTGTATTTGATGTAAGGGAATATCTCTTTAGAATCCACTAGGATCGCGCCGTCGTAATGTTCAGCCAACTCGATTAGGCGGTCTTCGAGTTTTAGCGGAGAGGTTTCGTCGTCATATGCGGGCCTGCTTTCAATGAATTCAGTCGCTTCGCGAGACGATGCGTCTTCGGCCTCAACGATCAATGCCGCGACGAGCCAGTGATCCTCTTTTCCTTCAGGCCGCGCCCGTTTCCCTTTTGCTTGTAAAGGAAGGACATAGTCGAAATAGTTGTGCTGGACGTTGAACTTTGCCAGCATACGGAATATGTTTAGACCTGAATCATTTATAGAACATCTTGGGTCGTATTGAGACGTAGGATTTGGGTTTAGATAGGCAGTAGACCCTCCGTTAGCGTTCATCAGATGTGGATCTTTGATTATCTCTTCCTGCACGAACCTCAGGAAATCAAGGTTCTGCTCGAATTTGCGCGGGTCTACACTGGTTTGTGAGGGTTGGTTGGTTTCCATCGTCTTAGAACGCCGATCCGTCTGATGCGAAAAGGCCGCATAATCGTCTAGAAAAGCGATTATGATTCTGGATGACTCCGGTTTTGTTTATATAATTTATGGACGATAGTGCCATATCTCGGAGAGTCTCCAGATGGATTGGTGGGGACTATTTGATGGTCGCCCGAGATTCTTGATAATGTTTTTAAGAGGACGCAGAATCTCCCGAGAGATGACTAAAGCTATCTACGCATTCTCAGGTGATCCGATCACTTACGGCCATGTAGACATCGTCGAGAGAGCCGCCTGCTTGTTCGAGCATGTCGTAGTGGGTATCGGTGTCAATCCGAAGAAGAAGGATAAGTACATGTTCACGCTCGAAGAGCGCGCTGATATGGCTCGCAAGTCGCTAGCTGGCCTAAGCAATGTGAGCGTGACTTCGTTCACTGGTTTGCTAGTCGACTTCGCTTACGAGCAGGGCATTAAAGTTATAGTCAAGGGTATCCGGAATATGGCTGATTTCGATTATGAGCATGGCCTCCACCAGGCAGGAGAGAGCCAGGGACTGAACATCGAGACTATCCCGCTTTTCGCGAAGCCGCACCTCTCGCACGTCTCGTCTAGCATGGTCAAAGGTATCCAGGCTGAATACGGCCTGATCCAGTCGTTCGTCCCGCTCTACGTCAAGCAGTGCCTTGAGGAGAGGATGATCAATCAGCATCTTGTGGGGATCACTGGAGAGAGCGGATGCGGCAAGTCTTACATCAGCCGTCGGTTCGTCGAGCTTGGCCAGGCGCGCGGCATGCAGGTCCATGAGATAGACTTGGATGCGATAGGCCACCAGGTTTTGGGGTCTCTGCAAGAACCGGCCTATCAGGAAGTCCGGGCCCGGATAGCGGATAGGTTCGGGCCGGCCACAAGATCTGCGGATGGCTCGATCGACCGCAAAGCCCTCGGTTCGGTTGTCTTCAACGATCCGTCTGCTCTGCGGGAGCTAAATGACATCATGAGGATCCCTATGGAGGTCCGCATAAAGCGTGAGAGGTATGGCAAGGAAGGGCTGATGGTCTTCAACGCCGCCTTGATCGCTGAATCAGGATATGGGCGGATCTGCAACAACAACGTCATCCTAGTCGATGTCGACAAGCAGACCCAGAAGGTCCGGCTCGAGAGCAGGGACCACCTCACTGCCGAGCAGGTTGAGAAGAGGTTGGCGAGCCAGTACACTTTCAATGAGAAGAGGTCCAGACTGTATGCCTCCATAGCCAGGGACCACCATGGCAAGGTTTGGGTAGTTGAAAATTCCGATGGTGCGTCCCAGGGTTCTATCGAAATCTTGTTCAATCAGGTAGTCACGGAGTTGCATGTGAGATGAAGGAAAGATTCGTTAAGGTATGGCAGGGTTTAGGCGCCCGAGGGGATCCCGGGCCCGAGTTCGAGAGATTGGACATTAAGTATCGCGATCCCAATAGGGTTTATCATACATGGGATCACATCGCCCATTGTCTGGCCGAGTCCGACTCAGCCAGGATGTTGTTTGTTGATCCTGACTTGGCCAGTTTAGCGATTTTCTATCACGATGCAGTCTACGAGACCAGCGCAAAGCCCGGGGACAATGAGGACAGGAGCGCGATCTTGGCGCAGAAGGTTTGTTTTGAGGCAGGCCTCTCATCAGATAGGTGTTCTGCCTTAGGCAGGTACATCAGGGCCACCAGGCATGACTCTATCCCAGATGATGAGGATTGTCGGCTTATCATGGACATAGATCTTGCCATTTTCGGCCAGCAGGCGGGCTTGTTCGATTCGTATGAGAGGGCTATAAGAAAAGAGTATTGGTTTGTCCCGCTAGATGATTACTGTGCTCACCGTGCGGCGATATTAAAGGACTTCAATGACAAGCGGCCTATCTACTTGACCAGCTTCTTCCGGGAGAGATATGAGGGCAAGGCCCATAAGAACCTTGATAGGTCTATCCACCTCCTTGGAGATCGTGTCTTGGTCTAGACGATCTCTTTCCTTCTCTTTTCACTGGCCCAACTGCTTTCTTTGTGGTAGGTATCGTCGAGGGCATCCGTATGCGCCCTTTCTGAATGAGGTGGAGTATCTCCTGGTCTGACTGGCCATACATTGGATTGTTCTTCTCGCGGTTGTAGGCGAGTATGGCTTTGCCGATCTCTGAATGCGCCCATGGGGGCTCCTGGTTCTTCTTGGCGATTACTTTCTCCGCCTGTTCTTCAGGCCGCACAGGCCTCACCTCAGGCGCTTTGACATCGATGAAGCTGTATTCGAGTCCTTCGCTTGGGTGTATCGCGAGCGGGAAGAATCCTCCTTTCATTGGTATTTCAATTAGCCTGACCTCCTGTATGCGAGGCAGCAGAGCCATGACTACTAGAAGGCGGATGATGCACGATGCTAAAATAATTGAGAGGAACGCGCTTCCAAAGACATGAGGCAGTCTTGGAAGCAGAAATGTGCCAAGCGAGGCTCCAAAGAATATCCCTATGCCAACTAGAAAGTTGTAGAACCCGACTGCCTTGACTCGATTCTTTGGCTTTATCGCGTCGAAGATGTAGTTTGATGAGCTCAAGTCGAACCCGCTCCAGACAAGGCCGGAGAACAATTCGACCGCCATGAGGTATCCCACATTATGTGACCACAGCCATAGGAACGGGACAAGCGGGGATCCTATTCCGGTCAGTATCAGCACGAGCTTGTTCCCGCGCCGGTCGACTATCCGCCCCCATAGTGGAGTGAACAGGAACCGTCCGACGACAGGGGCAGCGGCGATCATTGTGAAGTACGCATAGCTCAAGCTGAGCTCTTTGAGCATGTAGACTGCAAAGAATGGGTTGGCGATGCTGACGGCGAATTTCATGAAAGCCGCATATAGAGTGAACCTTCCAAACGCTGATCCCTTCCGTAGTTTGTCGACGAATGTTGCGACGGTTAGGTCTGACTGAGACGACCGATCCAGCGGCACGTCGCTCATCTGTTTTAGGTACATGCTAGACAGCATTCTGGCGCAGGCCGCTCCTGTGAACAGCGTGGCGAATCCCCAAGCAGTGTTCCATCTCCATGTCGCGAGGAACGCGCCAGCAAGTAGCATCGACCCGAATGAGCATAATCCTAGTATTCTTGTCCTTTTTGCGAAGAAGTATCCGCGCCTGTTCGCCGGCACGATGTCTCCCATCAGGCTGTTCCATATAGGGTAGATCAGCCCTGCTATCACCGCGTTCACCGCTACGAGCCCGACCAATATTGGGATGGCCGCAGGCCCTGATGTGGGCACGGCCAGAAATCCTAGCCATACTAGCGCCTGCGCGGCCACAAGCCATGAGATGACGTTCCTTCTGCTCTTGCATATTCGCAGGACGAATGACGCGAAAAGCTGGCAAGATGAGTTGATGAGATCTGGGAATGATCCAAGGAATCCTATTGTCGAGTTTGAAGCCCCTATGGCTATCGCGAATGGCGAAACGTAGGAGGATGTAAGTCCGGTCCAGACCGAAGCCCAATTGCCATCTTTTTGAGATACGTTCAGGTTCTTGTCCACTTCAGTGATAGGGATTCCCATGTTTGCGCGATCCAGATTGGTCCCAATGCACGGCATCGGTTCGGTCTATATACAAGATTTGATAGTATGCATACGTCGATATCCGTGTTCTCAGATCCAGTCTGCCAGTGCCTCACGATTGTTTTCAGGAATTATCGGTGCGCTTTGGTTGACGTATCGGAAATAAAAAATGGCCCCCAGGATCCCAGGTTTTTTCTCTGGCAGGAAGCCCGGGTAGGGGTGCCGATTGGTTTGTAGTTGGTTGTTGAGTCGGTGTTTCTGTCGGTTTCTGTTGGTTTTTTCAAGCCCTTATGGGAAGGTTTGCGGAGGCTTCGATTCATTTCCGCTTTTGCAGAAAAATGCCTCCTATAATATAGTTGAAGTTAAGATGCTCAAAAACCGAGAATGGAGAGGTATTCTTCTGGCTAGAAGAAAGAAAAAAAAGAAAAAAAGGAAGTAGGCTTCCTTACAGTGTCTCTATGCCAAGCTCATCGTTGATGCGCTGGGTCTTGGCATGCGACTGCTGCTTATTTCCCTTTCCAAGCAACCAGGGCGAGTTGACTCCTGTGATGATTGTCATCACGGTCACTTTCCCTCTCATCTGCTCGTTGACACGGGCTCCCCAGATGACATTCGCGTCAGGGTCCATTGATTCCGTGACGATCTCTCCTATGCGGTTGATCTCGTCAAGGGTGAGGTCCGGGCCTCCTTCGACGTGGAGAATCGCTCCTGTGGCTCCTTCGTAGTTTATGTCAAGCAGCGGGTTTGACAGCGCGCCTTTGACTGCTTCTGTGACCCGGTTCTCTGTGTCGCTTGATCCTATTCCAATCGCAGCGACTCCTCCGTTGGTCATGATAGCTTTCACGTCTGCGTAATCCAAGTTGACAAGCGAGGGTATCGCGATTGTCTCGACGATTCCCTTTATCATGGTCGCGACAAGCTCGTTTGCGACCGCAAAGGCTTGCTGAACCGGCAGGTTGCCTGCGATCTGCACGAGCCTGTTGTTGTCGATTACCACGACGGTGTCAGCTACCTGGCGCAGCTGCTGCAACCCGAACTCTGCCTTGTCGACTCTAGCCCTTTCAATGTTAAACGGCATTGTGACGGTGCCAATTACTATGGCGCCGACATCGCGTGCCACTCCTGCGACGACTGGGGCGGCTCCTGTTCCGGTTCCGCCTCCCATTCCGCAGCAGATAAAGCACATGTCCGTGTTGCGCAGCGTCTCGCGTATCTGGCCAAGTGATTCCTGGGCTGCTTCAGCTCCTCTTGTCGGGAAGCCTCCGCATCCAAGGCCCCTTGTGAGATCCTTTCCAATGAGGAACTTGCGGTCTGATCCTGTGATGTCCAGGTGCTGCTTGTCTGTGTTGCATGCGATTATCTCGGCTCCTCGAATTCCCTTCTTGTAGAGCCAGTTCACCATGTTGTTTCCGCCACCGCCCACTCCGATGACCTTGATGTTGGCTTGGCCCACGTCAAAGTCCTCGTCGTAGCCGGACCTGTCCGATCTCCGTTCGACGATTAGATCCATTTTCTTTTCCTCCTTTGGTCTTGGTGTGTGTTGTTCGTGTTTACTATGAGAACCTTCCCAGGGTCCCTGTATACACTTTTGGTACACTGATGTGCCTATTTTCACTATCACTAGTATAAATACCTTTCTTTTTTCACCGTTATCCGCACGGGTATAGGCACTAGGTACTCCACTCGCCGTTTGTGATTATTCCGTGTAATGATTGCGCTTATCGTCGCTGGATATGGTATTTTAAATCCCATTCGACGGAATGGCAAATTTTATATAGGAGTATTCGACGAAGAGACCTGGGGTGGCAGAAAGGTACCCGCGTGACGGGCGCTTTCTGGATGAAGGATGCGGAGTATTCATGGAAAAACGCGCCTTCAGGAGGATTGACATGGTAGAGATAGATACGACTGACATGATGCTGCTTAGGCCTCTCGACGATATGGCCTGCATCGAGATTCTCACTTGCGTTCCTGCGCTCTCATCGACCCTCGAGGGGGTGGTGTCCTGATGGTCATCCTCTTCGATAGGTTCAACATGCCTGATGACACGTTCGAGATAATCTTCGCGACCAGCCAACAGAAGATAGTCGGTAAGGAGTTGATAAAGTACATGATCAACAATTCAAGTGAGGTAACTAAGACCGAGATGAGCATGTTCGCGACAGAGCTCCACGACGGCAAGTACGAGACGCACATCGACGAGCCGCAGTTCAAGGGCAAGAAGGTCCGGCTCTCATACAACAAGCGCCAGTTCTACGATAGGATCCTCACGCCGATGAAGGCCATGGGCCTAATCGACTACGACCTCTACAAAAAGACGTATCGAATCTCGACCAAGTTCCAAAACGACATGATGAAGATCGGCCTTAGCTGGAAGCAGGAATTAAAGAAGCTGGGTTATCAGGGGGAGTAGAGCTCAACGCTTACCTCCTTGACTGAAATTCAACTGTAGTTTAAGATTAGTAAGACTATTATTGAAGTTGACTTTAATTTTAGTAAGATAACACGGGGGAGCATGCGCCAGAATGCATAGAATTGATTATAAACCTCTATCCCACTTCGAGGACTCATGTCCAAAAAGTCGATCAGGGAGAGGGGCAAGGTGGAAATCCCGAATCCACTCTATCTGAACGCGAACCTGATCTATTCTGAGGCGCTCCAACGATTGAAGGGAGGCAGCAGCGGGACTTTGCGAGATCAGGGTTCACGTTGGTCAGCTCAATTTTATGCAGGTTAGAGCTGATCTTGTGCGGTTTAGCTTTTAAATGAAATAAAGGAAGTAGATGCTTTGATC
>JBBSWF010000143.1:0-9441 GCA_038046365.1 Nanobdellota archaeon | reverse complement strand
AAAATTTCTATACTCCAGACTATAGGTCAATGTTAACTGAATTCGGTACTATACAGACCAATCGGGCTCTTGCTCAAATGGCAGACTTTTTGTCCCCATCTATATCCTCCACAATAGGATACCATAAAAACCAGCCCTGCACGAAACCATTTGATGCTCAAAGCGTACACCGGCACAGTCGGACGAAGATACAAGGAAGAGTCAGAGAAACTGATCCCAGACCCATATCTGCACGATTACACCAAGATCATCCTCTCAAAGGCATTCCGCCGTCTATCTTCAAAGACGCAGCTCATCACGATGCCTAACAACCCCCACATCAGGACACGCCTGATCCACACTCAAGACGTGATAGGGGTATCTGTAGCTATCGCGAGCCAACTCGGACTCAACGAGCACCTCTGCATGGCGATAGCCGCAGGGCACGACATCGGACACACCCCCTACGGGCACGCCGGAGAGAGAGCGCTGTCGAAATTCGGCAACAAGCCATTCAAGCATTACGTCAACAGCGTGGTCGTCGCGCAACACATCGAACGCAAAGGAGCCGGGCTCAACCTCACCCATGAGACACTCAATGGGATACTTGGCCATTCAAGAGGAGACAACAAGCTGGCTGTGGGCAAGGACGCGATACAGGAACATTCTGTCGTGATGTTCGCCGACAAGATCGCCTACATCTTCGCTGACGCCAATGACGCTGTGCGATACGGATTCCTCAAGGAAGAGCCTAATCTATTGCACGACTTCGGGCCGACGCAGATAGACAGGCACATGAAGATCGTGGCAGAACTTGTCAAAGAATCCAAAGAGAAGGGCTACGTGGATTTCACGGAGAGCAAGGCAGCACAGAAGTTCGGAGAGCTGCGCACGTTCATGTTCGATCATGTCTACAGCAAGATAGACTGGAGCCTGCACGAGACCATCCTCTGGAAGCTGTGCGAGTTCTTCGCCAAAGATGTGGACCTCGGAATCGACCCGGTGCTCGCAGTATCGCTGCTGACTGATAGAGAGGCGAATCATTTCGCCACGCTGTTGTTGAACCAGAAAAAGCCGGGGATTGAAGAGATAAAATCTTGGGGAGTCTATGAGATACTTCCCCACATAAAAGGGAAGAAGATAGACTACAGCGATCCTGACCTGGGATGGGGAAAGACAAAGAGATGAACACTAATTGAGATCTCATATATCTTCATGGAATAGGTATATCTGCCGATGAAGTCTGGAGGCCAGCATCGGCGTAATAAGAATAAAAGAAAAATCTGAGGCAGCTAATGCAATCCCCAGAGATGATCAATTGCAGCTGCAGCAACATCCTTTCGAGTCACCGCTAGCGGAATCCTTCTTCTTGCGTTTCTCCATCATTTGACACCTCCATGAGTCTGATTGAACTCATAACATCCTTATCGTCTCACCATGACAGTTCACGAAGCCCCGTCATAACCTTCCATGAACCCCGCCTCCCAATCTGAGATCTCATCGTTCTCCAACGAGAACTCCAAAGCCTTGCGGTCATAACTGTCCAACGGACCGTACATCTCTTCGGTCCATTCATCCTCGCGCCACTGGCTCAAGGATTTACCATCGATCTTCTGCGTCCTCCAATCGTTCAGTTTTTTTCCCATGCTCCCACCTCCCCTTATTCTCCTCAAAGGGCCTATCGAACCGCTTGCGCGACCCAGCCCTGCGAGCGATATAACGACCTGTGATCATCGCGGTCGAGCCTGATGCCTAAACCCTCAATTCTCGCGTTGACAAATCCGTAGTCTGCCTGACAATCCCTAGAACAGAAAGTGAAAGGAAACCCTTCCTGCCACTTGACCACGCCTTCACCCCTTTGGATCAGGGCGCCGCACATCAAGCAGTGCGGAACCATCGCTGGTTCATATGATGCTCCTGTCTCGTCCATAATAAACCATCTAGCAGGGTGTTTTAATATGGCCTATGAATCGAAGATACAGAACTTCTCACGAGCCACCCGACCGACGGAATATTAAAATAGCGACAAGTGGAGAAATGACTCGTAACGGAGAATCAAATGCACCCTGCACTCTTGCTGATCGCGGCGCTGACCCCATTCCTCCTACTGATGGCGCTCCTAGTAATCTTCAGGCAGCCTGCTGTTCGATCCATGCCAGCGACCTGGCTCGTGACCATCCTGTTAGTCTCTTACATCTGGGGAATGCCTCTTGAGTGGCTGGTCGGGGCTTCATTGAAAGGAACGGCTGTAGCAATAGAGATACTGATGATAATCCTTGGCGCGCTGATACTTCTTGGGATGATGAAGAAGTCCGGAGCGATACTAGTCATCGAAGAACAATTGCGCAAGATATCGCCGGACCGACGGGTACAGGCTATACTAATCGCCTGGCTATTCGGAGCATTCCTTGAGGGCGTCGCGGGTTTCGGGACACCACAAGCGATAGCAGCGCCACTGCTTGCGGCGATAGGATTCCCTTCTGTCGCAGCAGTGCTAGTCACCCTCGTCGCGAACAGCACGCCTGTCAGCTTCGGAGCGGTCGGCACCCCCATCCTCGTCGGGACAAGGGCATCTCTTGAGCCAATCCTTGGGGCTGGCACATCAGCATTCGCGGCGTCAACAGTGGCGCCTGTCGCGATAATCCATTCAATCATAGGCACATTCATACCTCTAGCCATATCATGCATGCTGACACGGTTCTATGGGCAGCGAAGATCATGGAAAGAAGGGCTAGACATATGGCCCTTCGCAATATGGGCAGGGATCTGCTTCACCGTGCCTTACCTTGCATCAGCCATTCTCCTAGGACCTGAATTCCCGACAATAATCGGAGGAGCGATCGGACTATCAATCGTGATAATCTCCTCACACAAAGGATTCCTGCTGCCTGACAAGAGATGGGTATTTCCCCATGAGAAGAACCTTAAACCGATCAGGGCTCCGAAGATCCCGGTATGGAAATCCGCAGCTCCATACGCTTTCCTGACTATCATCCTGGCGATGACGCGCATCACTGCGCTGCCATTCGATGACATGCTGAAATCCTTTAAAATAGACCTTACTTTCGGCCCGACAGGGCATACTTTCGTCCCCCTATTCTCACCCATCGCAGCATTCCTGGCGACAGCGATATTCGCGGCGATCCTATTTCGGATGCCTGGAAAAGACCTGATCGACTCATCATGCCAATCGCTGAAGAAGATGCTCGCCCCATCGATCGCCCTGGCGTTCGCGGCAGGCACAGTGCAGCTCTTGCTCATGTCACACAACAACATGTCGGGTTTACCTAGCATCCCGTCGCTCATCGCGAGCTCATTTGGCCATTCGATCGGCAATGCTTACCTGCTGATCGCTCCAGCCATCGGAGCGATCGGCGCATTCACATCCGGCAGCAATACGATATCGAACCTGCTATTCGCAGGGATACAGTATGAAGCGGCCCTGCGGATCGGACTGCCGATGGTGGTAGTGGTGGCGCTGCAGACAGTCGGAGGTGCAGTCGGGAACATGATATCGGTCCATAACATAATTGCAGCATCCGCCACAGTTGGCCTGCATGGGGAGGAAGGCATACTTATCAGGCGGAACCTGATCCCTGTGGCCGCTTACACGATACTAGCGGGGATCATCGGAATAATTCTCACCTTGATACCTGCCTGGTGAACTCAGACATCGTCTTCTGACTTGACGGGCGCTTGGTGATCCCTGCCAACACCATTGAATCCGCAATGGTTGCATCAGGATAAAAATGTATGCCGTTTTAAGCCATAATTTCCGAGAATAAATCCGCCTTTATCGACGCCAATCCGGCAAAGATTACGGCAAAACAGAAAAGGGATTACCATACGAGTTTAAATAAGCGATCTGGTTCCGGAAATCAGATGGCATCACGACAAATAATGGCATTAGCTCTACTACTGTCACTGTTACTTCTAGATTCATGTGCGCCCACTGGAAAATCTGCTGGGCCTGCTTTATCGCCTCAAGTCCAGATCCCTGGATCGGTGCCCGAACCATCACCATACTCGCCACCTGCATCACCGACAGGCGCGGCATCGGCCGAGCCAGCGGCCAGCGAGCCTGCCCAGACTAGAGTTCCTGTGGAACCCGCGCCTGCGGCTCAACTATCCAGTCAGGAAACTGGATATTCCACTTTGAAACTCGCGCCTGCAGGAGACGCGACAGATGATGAGATAGTAAAAGCTATGGCTCTGCTCCAAGTGGAACTTGGCGTCAAGCCAGAACTCAAAGTCAAGCAAGTCTCAAGGACCGGCAAAGGCAAGGACTCCCTGATACTTGTAGCAACAGAATTATCATCCACAAAACCTCTGATCGCCGTCGTCAATGCCTTAAAAAACAGAGACCGCTTCGAAGGAAAACTAGGGGATAAAGTCCTCTTCAACAACAACGACTTGCGATTCGTGTGCCGCCTGCCGGTGTGTGCGGCGGTCGAGGACATGGGCGAATGCCCATCAGTCCCCGGAGGATATGCATGCGCATGGACATTTGGGATCGTCATATGGGAGAGCGCAGGACAAAGAGTGGCTGATGCTTCAAAAGGCATGCCGACTCGCATAGATGCGGGTGAAGAGATCATCGATACTCCAATCAATCTTTACCTCAACAACAGGTTTCTTGACTATGTCTACATCCCTGCAAACATGACTAACGCGCCCATAACAGACATGTCGATAACAGGGAACGCCACAGGGCTAAACCAGAAAGACGCGCAGAAGAAAGCTGCGGCTGAGATGGATCGCATCCGGGACACGATGAGCCGGAAGCTGTTGCCGATCGAGTTGAATATAGTGGAGTGAAACGCCCTACTCATTTTTTCTCTTTGAAATATTCTTCTAACACGGGGTTGTACTTGAACGCCAAAGTAATCTCATCTATCTGCTGCTTGGTGAACAGCCCCATATCTATTCCTTCATGCAAGCGGAGCTGTGTGATGTCCTTGTCAAGCTCGACCTCGAAAAGGTAAGCGAGATAGCCAGCGATCATCTTGACCGTCCATAATCTGGACTCTTTCGGCGCGAACTCCAGCTCTTCAGTCAACTCGCGCTTGAGGCCATCCTCGGGTGGTTCTCCTGGCTCGAGCGCTCCGCCGAACAGAGTCCACATCCCAGGACAAGGTATTGTGGGGATGTCGTCTCTGCGCTGAAGCAGGATCCTTCCGTCCTTGGCGCGGATGATCGCGGCGACGCCCCTTATCTCTGCGCGCTCGTCGAAGTAGCTGATGTAGACTTCGCTGAAGCAGAAAGCAAGATTCGTATCGAGGATCTCCTCTTTTGTGAAGAACCTCATGTCAGCGCCTTCGGTGAGATGGAGCTCTTCGATACTCTTATCGATTGGGACCTCGAAGATGTGGACAAGATAGTTCTCCCAGGGGAGGACTTTCCAAAGCTTGACCTCGCCTGCCTTGAAACCTATCTCTTCTTCGAGCTCCCGTCTCATACATTGTTCAGGAGATTCACCAGGCTCGATGTATCCGCCGAAATTGGTCCAACAACCACGATACTGGATCTTCGGATTATCGTCTCTTAATTGCATGAGGAATCGGCCATCCGCAGACTTGAGGATGGCGGAGACTGTCTTTATGGGTTTCATCGTGTCCAGGGGGTCATCTTTGACTTATAACTTGTACTTTTTTCTGTCCGCCCATCCATACAGCCTCGGAAGAGCGGGGTCGGCATCGCGATTGCATGCGCGATCGAAGAGCAGAGCATCGATCCCCGCGTCAAGGGCGTCTTTCACATTCGATGGGTCGTCATCGATTAGGAGGTCGAGTCCTATGCGCCTTGCTGCGATGTGCTTCGGGATACCCTTTGCACAGATCCAACCTCCATTAAACAACACCCCTTCTTCTTTGAGGACCTCGAGAGCAGAAGTGACATACTCTGGATCCAGTGTGCTTATCACATACAACAAATGTCCGTCTGCAGTCCACTCATCGACAGCTTCTTTCAAGCCAGGAGTTAGAGAGTAACCTCGAAGAAGGCCTGAAGATTCGACAAACCGAACCATATCGGAATAGCATCTGCCCATAACACGCTCGCCTTTACTAGTGGTGCAGTCTTGAGGAATCAACAGGGCATTGTGCATACTCTTAGCCAACCTTATCGTCAGATCGTCAGGATCGACAATCACGCCATGCCAGTCAAGTCCAAACCTCATGACCTGGATAGAACCCCAGACTCTTTAAAAATGACGTTAAGGAGTTATATACCCTCTTAATGCACGATACTCTTTTATAGACTGTTTTTCGGTTACGCCTAATGGCCGACCGGAACTGCGCGATGAGGGTAGTCTTTACGATCTCCATACTCTTAGCCATATTATCTGTAAACGCCATACCCCTAGACGCGCCTCAAATAGCATTTAACGGGCAGTTCCAGAAGATCGCCGCAGTCAATCCACTAGAAGCCACGAAACTAGCGATAAAGACAGGCAACCCCGACCTCATAAAAGACCTGGACTTCCGCACAATGGACCCCCACGTCGCAGAGCAAGTCCTTGATCTCGCTATCAATCCATCATTTCCTTCCAATAAGATCTCAGAAGCACTGGCAAACGGCGCAGTCCTTAAGATCACCACCTTATCCAGACTTAGCGACACTCAACTATCGCAACCCATGCCTGGAGGAGGCAGAGTGCGCGACAAGATCCCCGACCTAAGCCAGGTGGACGAGCGAAGCCTCGACGAATCCATTAAGAACGACGCGGGGCTTGAGAGAGACACTCAATTCATCGCCAAACCAAAGCCTGGCGCCACGACATCGTCTGAAGACGGATCAGTGACCATAACCGGGCTTGACAACCTGCTGATGGACGCGAAAAAGAACGGGCTGCGTGGAATGAGGATGAACGGGGTGACACTTAGCAGACAGACCTTTCACGCTGAGATCGCGGAAATATTCGAAATTCGAAAATCATCGCCATCAATGACCATACGCGACCCCCTCTATCCTGAAGTCGGCCAAGTCACTGAAGAGAGACGGCTGGTCTCAGTCTACAACGCGACAAGGATATCAATCGACAGCGAAGGATATCTCCACATCGAAGAAGCCGCGAAGATAGAAATACACTCTCCCTTGATTGAGCCTGCGATAACATCTAACAAGCCCATTGCGAAACCATTTGGCCCGGAAAGAAAAAACGCAGATAAACCAGCGAACGGGCCTTACGCGACCATAAAATCAGCCAGTAAAGTCAAGATCCGCGTGTTTGACCCCCCAAGATCATCCGATGGCGAGGACCAAGGAAAGAACCGTATAATCATCGGACGCTCAAAAGACGCTACAATAGAAAACGCAAGGTTCATTGAATCCGAAGGCATATCATCGGGAACAGATCCTTTGACGTTTCACATCAAACGCGCGAACTCAATAAAATCTGGAGACGCCTCATTCTCTGGACTTGGTGAATCTGATATCCAGATCGGCGGAAAGCTATCACTTAAGACGCCCGCCGGCTCATCCTCCTTGATATCGATAGGCAAAACCACAGCAACCTACCAATCCCTTTCCTCAGACAGCACGATCGAGGCTCCAACCGGAGAGATCAAACCATCAATCCCCGAAGGCATAGACTCTCTTGACAGCATGATACTTCGGATGAAAGGGTCGCCGACGCCAAGGAAGATTGTCATGTACGGTTCTTCGCTGACATTCACCCAAGGCGACACAGTGGAGACAATCCAGTCTGGAAACCAATCAGAGATCTGGATATCAGACTACCACGGATTCGAGTGCATGCAGGCAGAGCCATTATCCTTCTATACATACAAACCCGGCGCGGAGGAGAAAGGATTCTCGATAGTGTTATTCTCACAAGATCACATGGTCTGCACACTCAAAGAAAAAGGCCAGCAGATGCCTATGCCCTGCACCACCAAATGCACACTCATTGACATCCCTGGGAAACTGATAGTCAACAATGGGATAATAGACTATCAACGCTTCCACCACAACGCACGCGGGGCCATCATAAAATCAGAAGGACAGCAAGGGATGGCAAGCATGCTCACCTCTTATGACGGAGGTTCATTCTATTTAAGGTACGATAACTCGTTTGACACCCTGCTAGATGTGAACATCGCTGAAGGGATGGTGTCCGCTTTCAACCCTACAAACCATCTCTCGATAATCGATCAGGCAGAACATAGGCTAGTCACCATGGACAGCAAACTAGACAAGGACACAGTCTCAAAGCCACTTATACAATCGATCACCTCGAAGCGGCTGCTGCCAATCCTGTTCGCGCCAGACTACGCAGTGCAGCAGACAAAAACCGGACGAGGGATATACTTCCTCTTCCCAGGAAACTCCCAGATCGATTTACTGATCAAGCAATCAGACACACGACTATCAAAATACGAGTGATCACATGGAACCAAAACACCAAAGCGCATCTGGCTTGACCGGCAGGAAAGCATTCGCAGGAGGACTGGTGATACTTAGCGCACTCCTCCTTGTGGTGTTCTATATCATGTTCTCAATAGGCGGAGAGAAAGAGACCGGATCACAGCCTAGCGCGAACTACCAGATCCTATCCGGATTCAACTACACATTGGACGGGGCGCAAGAATTAGTCAACCTATGCTTGAAACGGAGCATGACATATAATCTGCTTCTATTCGGCAGACGGGGCGGTGTGATGGACCTGACAGACCCATTCGTGCCGAAAGCCAAGACATCTCTTCTGTTAGACAAAGGGATAGTGCGGATGCCTAATAAAGAAGCCGCGCAAAAAGCATTGTCCGATCCGATAAAGAACGGCATGGACCAATGCGTCGCAGGACTCTCATTGTTCAAGAAGAGAGGATTTGATGTGATATTGAATGGCGAGCCGTCAGTGAGAGTCGCCATCACTTCCGGAAGCGTCGAGGCATACTACACGTACCCATTCACGATAACAAAAGGGAAAAAACAGAAAAGCTACCAGAACTTCGCATACAAAGCGCCGGTGCGACTCGGTGAAATGATCGACGCCTCCTCAAATATAATCAACTTCGCCAAAGAACGGCCTGAAGACGCTGATCTGTCTGCCTTGATGGACTCCGGATTGGAGACCATATTCTTTAGCATGGAAGGGTCTGACGTGATCGTGATACGCGATCTGGACAATAATGTGGATGGGGCGCCTTACGAGTTCTGGTTCGGGATGAGGAAGTGAATCAAGTTTCCGGGATACTCCGGAAGTCTTTAGGACAACCCATATTAATCCATTCTAGACTTATGAAGTGATGCCGAAACGACAAGGTGCGAAGGCATCTGCTCAATCCAGGGGCCGGTCGTCTCTTCCGATATGGGCGCTCGACACGAGCGTGATAATCGACATCCTGAAGCGTGATCTAGACCCAGAATACCTCTATTCAGTCAGAACTGGCAATAGGCTAATAATCCGTAACTATAAAGTCCCCTCTGGAGGTCTAAGCTGCGGTTTTGCTGTTATCTTCC
>JBBSWF010000142.1:0-2804 GCA_038046365.1 Nanobdellota archaeon | reverse complement strand
ACTATAGATCAACAAAATAGATCAGAAAATGCCAAAATCAGCTATACAAATACGACTATTCTACTTGGTGAGTTCTGCGTAGATCCCTTCGCAGGGGAACATCCGAAATGGGGTGGTCTCATATATCATCGGAAACGCGTTGGCGAGAGGCTCGATGAGCACGTTCCAGAACTGGAGCCCCCCAGAGAACCTTATTCGCCTGCGCAGTTTTGAGAATTGGAAGTCAAAGTAGTAGTGGAATTCCGGCCGATATCCTTTGCAGAAATACTCGAATGTGGTGTATCCGTAGGAGTGTTTGTGGGTGGGGTCGAATGTCGGGCCGTTCGAGTTCCAGTGAGGGACCATCAAGCGTAGCTTGCCCCCGGGCTTGAGGATCCGGTGTATCTCCTTAACGACAGCGATGTGGTCATCGAGGTGCTCAAGCACGTCGAAAGCGCAGACCTCGTCGAACGTGTTGTCCTTGAAGGGGTATGGGAACTTGTTGAGGTCATGGACGATATCTATCCCATTCAATGCAGCGACGTCGAGATTGAGATATCCAGGTATTGGTCTCCAGCCAGCTCCAAGGTTCAGTTTCTTTCCAGGTTTGCTCGTTGTCTCAGGTCCGAGTTTCATGCAGTCTAGAATAATGGATGGTTTAAAAAGATAGGGCCGGGATCAATCGGATGGCAGTCTCCATGCCCACGCAAGAAGGGCTATCCCTGCAATGCTCAAGAGGTATCCAAACCAGTCGACCCATATCATTTTGTATGTGAAGTCTATAGTGTGCTTCCCGGCAGGCGCGTCAGCTTCTATCAATCCCATCTTGCCCTGTCTGAGTTTAAGTGCCGCGCCGTCTATCGTTGCCTTCCAGTTAGGCCACTCTCTGACTTTGAACCGAATGGATGTTGGATTCGGGCTTTCGTAGGTCGCTGATGCCCATGTGGTCTTGTAAGTGATCGCGTCGAAATTCGCATCTGGTGACTTGAACCATGAGGGGGAAAGAGGGGTCTTATAGATTATCCAGGGAGGGGTATCGTTCTTGTAGACTCGGATTCCAGGCAGCCTGTTGAATCTGGCGGTGTATGTGGGATTGTAAGCGATCACATATTCTATGTTGAGCTCATCTAAATACTCAAGTAGAGCTCCGTCGCTCCAGTCGTTGATGCTGGAGTTCAATAGTATCCCCACTTGAGTGTTGGAGAAATCATTTTTGTTGTATAGGTTGTCCCCTGCTCCGATGAATTCCTTGTTGGAATATGCAGGGCTTGTGGACCAGGGGTGGGACAATGTCAACGGCGTGTTCCCGAAGTCGAACAGAGTGTCTTCTACCATGATCCTTCCCGTAGCGCTGCCGACTGATTTGTACAACGGCTCGAGAGTGGGTATATTACCCATCGAAGAGAGCATTATATTTTTTGAGGAGGAAGATGTGACAGTGTAGGTCTGGCTCATTATCATTCCAACTACCAGTAGCGCAGGTATCAACATCCATGGATGGGCGTTCTTTGATATCTTGATCTTCATCTGTGCGAAATAGGCGAGTATGACCGCGGCGCCTATGGCTAGCAATGATCTGAAGTCTGCTAAGTTTCTGATCATCTGCACAAGCGAAAAGTATGGGAAGCTCTCCCAGACAAACCCAATGACCCAGAGTGTAGGTATCGAAGCTGCGATCATCCCAATAGATTGGTATTCCTTTTTCTTGTTCAAGAGCATGAATAGCAGCCCGATTATACCAAGATATGCTATCCATTTGTGGATCCCGTTCCATAGGTATTGGCTGATCTCTGCGGATTTGACTGTTCCTCCGCCAGAGGAGATATAGTATCCCATCTTGTATAGGAATGGCACGAACCAGTATCCGACTATCAAGAACACAAGGAGAGGATACGCAACGAACATTTTCCAGTTCTTGGCGGCGTTGTCCCAGTAGAGATAGGTTAGTATGAATAGTGGGATGGGGAAGAACATGAACGTGGCTGCGTGAGACAGGAAGAACACGCTGGTCACAAGAGTCGTCGTGACGAGCCGCTTCATTGTGGGTTCTTTGAAGAACTGGATCGCGAAAGCGATGGAGAATAGCATCATCGCGGACCCTAGCGCGTTAGAGAACAACCCGACGAAGAATATCTTCTCGAATCCTCCGCTGTGCCATCCCCCGTGCTCAAGGAGCAGGAATGCGAAAGCGAACGCTCCAGCCAATGGCTTCCCTAGCGTCCTCAAAAGATAATATGCCCCAAGGGGGAGTGAGAACAGTACAAGCACGAGCATTATCTTGAACGCGGTCAGCGTGTCGAAGAACCAGCTCAATGCCGCCACGACATGGAATGGCACCAGCGCGTATCCTTGGAATGTCGCTATCCCTGCCTGCCCATGTCCGCACCATGCAGTAGGCAGGCTCCACATCTCGCTGTTTTCATAGCAAAGGACGCGGCCGTAATGGAATGGCAGGTCTATGTTCATAGGTATTCCCTGGCCGAACAGTGGTGCGACAAGTAGCAGCCCGAGAATGGAGGAGATTACCATTATTATAGAGGGCAGCCAGTCTGTCAGCTTCCAGATAGCCGCAAGGTTGAGCCGGGCTTCTCCAGATTCGTCGGTTGCCTGGCTTGGATTGGTTTCTTCTTCCACGTTGCTCCCCAAAGACAGTGGACGCAGATTCTGTTAAAAAGGTGTCGATGTTTCGTACTTCTTTAGTGTCCTGAAGCGGCACCGTCTGCTAGCGTATCGTTTGCTACTCTGATGAATCGGTGAAGGCCCGAATGGCGCAACCCAATGTCGTTAAGTTAAGGGTCGTTGTGTCGTAGATCGTCTAATTCTTC
>JBBSWF010000141.1:0-21410 GCA_038046365.1 Nanobdellota archaeon | reverse complement strand
CGATAAAACTAGGTATGACAATCAAGCCACTGGATGAATTATGCAAAGTTCTCCTCAGTTTAGAAGATTTCAAGATATAATAACATTTTCAATTATCTAGCCAAATCTGGAAGAGGGGCAGACTTGCACTCCAAATTGATATTTGGCCGCCCCTGCGCACCCAGCTTTATTAATGCTAAACCTTTATTGATACGATGGATCTTAACAGGAACATTATCGAGATACTCGGATACCTCCATCACATTGGAGGGGTGGAAACAAGAGACTCGCTAATGGTGGATGAATCTTCGGCATGCGTAGCTTCAGGGAAGGATATCCTAGTCCGCGTGAAGGAAGATTCCATCTCTTTATTTGATAGGTATAACCTGCAAGAGAAGATTATCCTTGCCGATGCACCTTCTGAGAACACACTATGCATGATCAAAATCAAGTCATTCTTAGATGAAATCTCCTCATCAATTGTCCGGTTGAACCATGTGGGAATAAGCTATTCTTGCAAGAACTATCAAGATGAGACCCGGACATACGCTGGTATGCTGCACTCAAAGTTCAATCTATTACAAGAAGAATCAGACAGCGAGAACTCCAAATGGTACTTCATAGGAGACCTGACCGACTGGAGATCGCCTATCTTCGAGCTCATCTTGAACAAACCAGATCGCTCTTCACTGGGCATGTGGGTGCCACACTTCCAGATCGACATAGACACCACACTAGATTTTCAAGGGCTTGAGAGAAGACTCAAATCTGCTTTTGGAACAGGCTTCGATTGGAGCCTTGAAGTGCCAAATGTCGGAGTCGTTTTGGGCATGAAAATACTCGGAAGCGTCAATGGCACAAAAATCTGTTTAGGGACTGGAACCGCGAAGAAGAACACTGAGTACCACCGGAAGAATCTGCTGAAGGAGTATCGTTAGGGGTTGGCATATTGGACCAGCCCTCGCCTCACCCCGCGCCTCCCCCTCCGCCGCCTCCACCACCGCCTCCCCCTCCGCCGAAGCCTCCAGATCCGCTTGTGCCTGAGGCAGTAGCGAAAGACGAGCTGAAGCCGGAGATGGCTCCTCCAAAACCAGAACTGTTCAAAGCGTGATAATTGACACTGCCCATAAATATGCCTGAACGGACGCTCTTATCAGGGAGGACCATGGCCATGGCCTTCTCGACTTGCGACGCGACACCCAATGTGACTGCCACAACCAGGAACTTCTCCCACAATACTACCGATTCTGGAGGGCGTTCTTTGATCAGGCTGTAATCCTTGAGATAGCTCTTGAGGTTGATCCAGCGCAGGTAATGCAATGCTCCAAGAGGGGAGCGCCTGGGAAGAGCCTGCCTGAAGATTGCATTGATAAACAAGCCCAAGAAACCTGAAATGATGAGACCGACGCTAAACAACGGCATGGAATTGAACCAAACCGCTGATACCCACCCCCACACGAAACCTATACCCAAGCACGCCGCGCAAAACCCATTGAACTTCATCCAAATGTCGCCCTCGCCAAAGAATCCCATCGCGACAGCCTCTTTCTTGCAAGCCTCCTGCCAGGCAGTGAACTGCGCACGGAATGCTGAAGGGTCAGCAGTCAGCTTCTCCTTGAGACTGTCAAAAGTCACTACGCCTCCTTTGCTTGAGCGCTTGACAATCTTGTAGATCATCAACTCCTGCGCTGTCAGGCTGTCTGGAGACTTCTTCTGGATCAGAATCTCATAATCGGTGTCTGAACCAAAGATGCCGAGGATCTTCTTTTTCTTGATCAGATTGAGCTTGAAATAACCCCTGAGGCACAAATCAAGGATCACCGCCACCATATCCTTGGCAGTGGGCTTCTTGTCATGCTGGTTGATCAGGCAGCTGACGATAGCGGGAGAGTAGCTAAACGGGACGTCCCGCTCATAGATAGCATCATAACTTGAGACATGCGGCTCGCGACCGAATCTGAGATAGAGGAATATAAACAGAATAACTGTGAGGATCGGGAGCGCTATAACCCATAAAACAGATAGGCCGGGGCCACTAAACACTTCACTGTAAGAGGCCTCCTCATCAATGATCTTCTGAAGGCCAGGGCCGCTTACGCGGACAGCAGAACTGGGATCTTGGACGAGGCTGGCTGGAAACGCGACACGCAACTCCACCCATTGGTTCGACGGGATGCCGAAAGCCTGGAAGATGACCTTTTTGTGTTCCATAATGGCGATCTTACCATTGAGATCAGGATGGCCCCAGGTGTAGACCGAATTGTCATCCTGGACTTGAGAAGGGAGATCGAAAGTGCCGACGATCTCATCTAGCGAGTGGTCCCAGCCTTCACCCCATATCTTCCAGTTGAACTCGGCGACGTCATCATACAACTTGAGCGCCTGAGTGATACGATAAGTGATAAGGAACTGCTTCGGTTCGTCTTGCGCAGAGAAGTACCACTTGACCCGTTCCTGATGATAACCCTGCGAGGACAGTTCCACTTGCATCTCCTTGGCCTGTCCGCCAGCAACATCATAGACCTTGATGCCTTCTATTGATCCGTCATCGTACTTTATATCCCTATACGCGAAAGTGAATGAACCAGAGAATGAGAAGAAGATCATCTCCTGGACAAGCACGCTAGAGTCTGGAGCGACGGTCAAGTTGATCTCGGCCCTGTCAAGGGCGTAGGATTTGGCGTGAACCGCAGAGGCGGCCAACAACACCATCAAACAAAGAACCGGATAAATCAGCCATCGGGATCTAGCCATCCTGCACTATCAGTCAGCCCTGCCTAAATAACTTTCGGAATACACCCGATCCACTAATGCTGACCAAAAAACATAAGTAATCCAATGCTGGAAAAACAGAGATGGCAAATTCCCTCTACTCGGAGTTGAAGGACTTCATTGCGTTGAGTCCTTATATCCAACGGTTGCTAAAGACCTCGTGCGCGATCATCATGATTAGCGAGGTCATCAAGATATTTCCACCATTTATCTTCAAACAAATTATCGACGCTATGGTGGTCTACGATCCGGCAATCGGCATATCGCTTGAACTTGTCGGGTGGCTGCTCGCAGGGTATTTCGGAGCAATGGTCACCACCAGCCTCGTAGACACAGTTAGGATGAGATTCCTATATGTCCAGATATTCAAGAGCGAGACCGATGTGATATCTTCGATCGCGAAAAAGCTCCTATCCCTTGACATCGCATTCCACGAGACCCATAACACTGGGGCGAACATGAGCAAGATATATCGCGGCTCAGGCCGCCTGACCGATATCATGTTCCATCTAGTCGACACAGTGATACCGATCATCTGCCAATCCATTGTCACGATTGTGATATTCTTCTGGATGAGCTGGGAAGTGGGATTGTCTTACTTGCTATTCATCCCGATATTTATCTATCTCCTCAAGCTGGACGTGCAGGCCACACAACCTTACCGTGCTAGGCTGCATGAAAGCTTCGATGCATTTGCAGGAACACTCGCCCAGAGCGTATTTAACATCCGGACTGTAAAGGACTTTAACGCAGAAGACCGGGAGCTTCACAAAGCAAGGATCTCCCTAAACAAGTATCTCCAAGCGCACAATCTGCGCAACCTAATCGGATTGCGCGCATCCTTTGTCGAAGAGATCTTTGTCGCGCTGGCAAGGGTGGCGACGCTTGCGTTGGGCGTCTGGCTCATGGCACACCAAAGAATAACTCCCGGATCGCTAGTCTTCCTTGTAACCCTCTCAGAAAAAGCATACATCAACTTGCAAAGAACCTACCGGGTCTATTACCTCCTGCAGGACGCAGCGCCATCGCTTGAGAAATTCAAGGAGATAAACGATCGCAAGATCACAGTCCTAGACGATCCTGACTCGCGGTTTAGAGTAGAAACCGGAGAAGTGAAATTCAGCGATGTCTCATTCGGATACACGAAAGGGACAGCTGCGCTAGACCATGTCAGCTTCGAGATCCCAGCGCGAAGCGTCACCGCGTTAGTCGGACGCAGCGGAGGGGGCAAGAGCACAGTAGCAAAGTTATCGCTTAGGCACTTTGATCCATCGAGCGGAGCGATAATGATCGACGGCCATAACATAAGAGAATACAGCCTCCAGAGCCTTCGAGGCGCAATAGGGATAGTATCACAGGACGTCGAGCTGTTCAATGAATCCGTGTACGACAATATCGCGTATGGAGTCTTGCGCGGGTCAGAGCACGCAAGCCGAAAGGATGTGATCCGGGCAGCGAAACTAGCGCACGCGCATGAATTCATCATCAAACTAAGCAAAGGATACGACACCCAGATCGGAGAGCGAGGAGTCCGACTGTCGGGCGGACAGAAACAGAGGCTTGCGATAGCCCGAGCGCTGGTTAAGAAACCAAAAATACTGATATTTGATGAAGCCACATCTTCCCTTGACGCAGAGTCAGAACGATCGGTCCACCGGGCAATCCAAGGACTCATGGGGCGTGTCACCTTGATCATTATCGCCCATCGGTTCGCAACAATCGAGCGGGCGGACAAGATAATCCTCCTAGAGAAAGGCCGTGTGGCAGAGATTGGCACACATAAAGAACTCGCCGCAAAGAAAGGCATATTCGCGAAACTGAGAAGACTGCAAGAATTGGGGGAGGTTGGGTGAGGGGGATCGTAGATCCGATTGATGGAAGACAGGCCAAGGAGATTTTATAAACAATCGTGCGATCATATGATCATGGGGCCAGAACTTGTCGATATCGTAGATCGAAAAGACAGGATATTGAAAACCATACCGAGAAAAGAAGCGACAAACTCTGATATCCTACGGGTCGTCGGAGTCTATATCCTGAACAAAAAAGGAGAGCTCCTTCTCCAACTACGGTCAGAGAAAAGCTTTCGATACCCTCTTCACTGGGATTGCACCGGCGGCGGGCATGTGGGGACTGGAGAAAACTATGAAACCGCTGCCAAGAGAGAGCTATTCGAAGAAACAGGAATCAAAACTATTCTCGTATTTCTTGGAAAACACTGCATCGAACTAGATGACGGACGCAAACATCTCAATGTATTCTTCAAGGGAACCTACAATGGAAAAATCACTATCGATCCAAAGGAGTTGAAAAAAGTCCAAGCCTTCTCAAAAGACCAGATCAAAAAGATGATCAAGAATGGCGAGAAGATTCACCCCGAATGCCTGTTCGGATTAAAGAGATACTTTTTAGAAAAAGAGATATAAACCGAACCTCTTACCCCTATCTTATAGAAGATAACCAAACTGATTATCTAGGGTATATAACTGGCGGTCTTGGGCTTATCGCGGTGATAATCGGTTTCTTCAGCCCATCATATCAGATTGTAGTATTTGTAGGCGGAATAATCGGAATAGGAGTATCAATTAGTTGGGTGAAAACCTCGGAATACATCGAAATGATTAAAACCACAGAGAAAGAAATAAGGGAGATGAAGAAAGAAATGGACTCGTTTAAAAAGTACAACGAGCTAAAGATTGAAATAGAGATTTTAAAGAATAAGAGTGGCAAGGTAGACGACGTATTCCTAGTATTCCTGATTATCATTCTCGTCATCTTGATTTTAATGGGATTAGGGATAGTCAAACCTTCGAGTTTCCCCTGATAATATTTGATCTGAGTTACCTATATAATGTAGTCCGGCATCGCACCTGAGATGATCCTGCGCAAGGTCCGGCTCAAGAACATAAGGAGCTACAAAGAGGCGACAATAGAACTTTCAGAAGGCACGACGCTCCTCGCAGGCGACATAGGCGCAGGAAAGAGCACCATACTTCTAGCTGCAGAGTTCGCGCTCTTTGGAGTGCTGCGAGGAGTGCTAGGCGGAGAAACGCTGCTTCGCAACGGCGCGCCCGAAGGAAATGTCACGCTCGAGATGGAAATAGACAGGAAACCCCTCTCGATCCGCAGGACACTGAAGCGGACAAAGCAAGGGGTCCAACAAGAGGCAGGAAGCCTAAGGATCGATGGGGTTGAGCAGCAGCTTACCGCGACTGAGCTAAAGAGCCGGATACTAGAGATACTAGGCTACCCGAGCGAACTATTGACAAAAAACAAGGGACTCATCTACAGATACACAGTCTACACTCCCCAAGAAGACATGAAGAGCATACTCTTCGAAGGGCCAGAAGTGAGGCTCAACACGCTGCGGAGGGTCTTTGACATCGATAAGTACGCGCGCATAGAAGAGAACGCCAAGACCCACATACGGGCCATACGAGAGAAGTGCAGGCGCAATGAAGGGATGATCGCAGACTTCGACATCAAACAAGCGCAGCTCAAGGCAAAGGAAGCGGAGACCAAGGCCATCGCTGAACAGATCGCGCTCGCCAAGAAGAAGGCTGACGAAGCGCGGAAGAAACTGACAGAGGCCCAAACTGCCCAAGAAACCCACGAGGTCGGACTCAGGCAGCTCAATGAGCTACGCCAGAAGCTCGCCGTACGAGAGAACGAGCAGAGGGCGCTCGCGACACAGAGAGCGCGGGCAGTCGATGACCTTGACAAAGCGAGCAAGATCCTTGCCGGATTAGGAGAAACACCTCAGTCAGACCCCACTAAGGGATCGCCAATCGATTCGCAAACATTCAACGCTTCAATACAGACAACCGAACAGAACATCCGGACGATAGAGCAATCGATACGCACAGCGACGCAGGCGCTCGGAGCCGCCCAAGCCAACGCAGGAAGCTGCACCGAGCTGTCGAATAAGCTCGCATCGATGCAGTCATGCCCGACCTGCAAGCAACCGGTGACTAAAGACCACAAGTCGAGGATAGCCACAATCGAGAGCGAAAGGCTGCACACGCACCAAAAAGAGATAGAGATCCACTCCACCGCTATAGCGCAGCTTGAGACAAGCAAAGCCCACCTCCGAAAGAGGCACGATGAACTGCGGTCACAGCTCCAGGCAGCGATATCTGCGCAAGCGCAAGAGACGCACAGGAAAGACCTGGCCGAGCGGGCAGCATCGCTTGGCAAGCTGATCCAAGACACGGAGAAGAGGATCGCAGAGACAAATGCGATAAAAGCCGAACTCGCAAGGCAGATATTCCCCCTTGAAAACATAGAACAAGAGATGAAGAAAGCCAAAGAAGCGCACTCGATCGCGATGGCAGCCGACAAGAACGCCGCATCAACACTCGCTAGACTCACCGCACAGCAGGAATTACTATCCAGCCACATCGCCGAGATAAAACAGGAGATCATAGAAAAAATGGTTGTCAAAGAGCGGCTCGTGCTGGCCCGAAAGACGCTCAACTGGCTCGATGAAGGATTCATCAAGATGATGAAACTGATGGAACAGCAAGTGATGGCGAACGTATACTACCAATTCAACGACACATTCACCAAGTGGTTCAACATGCTAATCGAAGACAACCTGATGACTGCTCGGCTCGACGAGGACTTCACGCCAGCAGTGACCCAGAACGGATACGACACCCCTCTCTCGGACCTGAGCGGAGGAGAGAAGACAAGCATCGCGCTAGCTTATAGGCTGGCACTCAACAAGGTGATAAACGATCTGCACACCAGCATCAAGACACGAGACCTCATCATCCTGGACGAACCCACAGACGGGTTCTCAAGCGAACAATTGGACCGGGTACGGGACGTGATGCAAGAGCTTCCAGTTAGGCAATGCATCTTGGTCAGCCACGAGACAAAGATAGAGAGCTTTGTCGAGAAGATAATCACTATAGAGAAGACAGGGCATGTCTCAGCAGTCAGGCAGTGAGGCTGTGGATAGGCGGGGGCTGGACGATCAATATATAGACAACTGCGCAGGTTATAGCCCGCCGCCTATGCGCAGTTGTCTATCTCGCTAACTGCGTCCTATTATAGGCCACAAGTTGCGCAGTTATCGATACCTGCTTGAAGCATCAATTGACCTGATAATGACATTCTTCCATCTGAACTATCTGACCCACTCGCTTCATCGACTGGTTTATGATGTCTGTGGTCGAACCTCTCTTCAGGACACGGATGTAACAAGCCAGCGCAGCATCACGGTTGCCCCTGGCCAGAAGAAGCTCGCCTGCATAGAACCTCGATTCCACATTAGAAGGGTTGAGCTTTAGCGCCTTGATCAGAGCAGACGAGGATCCTTCGTAATCACCTTTCATCAGGTTGAGCTTAGCGATGTGGGTGTATATGATAGAACCCATCATGCGGTCGAATGGATCGTCTGTAGGGGCCGGACCATACCTTCCTATGACATACTCGAAAACCTTGAGAGCCAAGCCAGGCACGCCACGCTTCTCAAGCTTGACAGCTGTATCGTAGACATCGCCCAATGGCATAAAATCAAATTCTTTGAGGATGACTTCAAGATCCTCTCCGGGAAGTTGCTCAGACATGGCTGGCGGAATGGAAATTTCTTATTTAAAGCTGGCTCATATACCCTAAATCCGGATTGACACTGCCAAATGATCCTTTATTACCTACTATACATAATGTCAGATCAACATGGACTTACAATAATCAAAAAATAGCGCGAGTCCCTGAATGGATATGTCGTTGGCATTTGCGTGTTTGCTCATAACAAACTATATAAACAAACCCTGAAATTTGGGTAGGAGGACAAGAAGCCTTCCACGTCTAAAAAGAAGGCCTGGTGAAGTCAAGACATGCCATACCAACTCGGACCGGTGATCTTTGGCAACGCTGCCGGAGCATGGGCATTCTCGGCACTCATACCTTTTATCATAATCTATCTTATCAGGCCGAAACCGACGCAGATGGAGATACCCTCACTGATGTTTATGATGGTGTCAAGCGACGCGCCGAGACAGCAGAGCTTTCTCAAGCGCTTCGCGCGGGATTGGCTGTTCTTCATCCAGCTACTCATACTTCTGCTGCTGGCTTCACAGTTCATGGAGCCGTACACCACGTACCAGCACGACGTGACCAGCGAGAACACAGTCATAGTCATAGATGGATCAGCGTCGAGCCAGACAAGAGAAGGATCGACAACCAGATTCGAGAAATCTAAGGACCTCGCCAAATCAGCGCTAGGCGCCAAGAACACCATAATACTCGCGAGAAGCACACCAAAGATAGTGCTGCAAGACGCGCTAGCGCAAGACGCATCAGAGGCGCTAGACCTGCTGCAGCCAGTAGACACCCCATCCTCCATCGGCGAATCCATGCTGCTCGCATCAGAGGTACTTGGCAATAAGGAAGGGCGCGTGATCGTCCTATCCGATTTCATCAACACACAAGGGATCGAGCCATTGACAGCGCAAGTGGTCCTTAAGAGCAAGAACCTGCAAGTCAGCATGATCGACGTCGCCGGGGAATCCAAGAAGCGCAACCTGGGACTCACCGCCATGGATGCCGCGGACGACGTGACTACGGTGTTCATGCACAACTTCAATGAAGAGCCGATCGCAGCGCAGCTCAAAGTGGGCGACCTCGCCAAAGCAATACAGCTCTCTGCAGGATCCACAGAGAGCTTCTCATTCAAGACGCCAGAGAAGATAACGAAGATCGAGCTGTCTGGCAACGACGACCTCAAAGTCGACGATGTGGCATGGCTGTCCGCTCCTGAGAGCAAGCAGATTAAGGTGCTATTATACACAAACAACGCATCAGTGTTCCTGCGCAACGCGCTCACATCCACCCCTACAGTGGACCTGACAGTAATCGAGCCGCCGCTGCCTCCCTCAGGAGACTTCGATGTATACGTGATAGCCGACGTGCACCCTGACAAAGTCCTACCCGGGACATTCGAGAGCATCGCAGAGAACGTCAAGAAAGGCAAGGCGGCAGTGATCTGCGGACAGGAGAACATGGAACGCGTGGACTACAACCAGCTGTCACCTGTCAAGGTCATCTCCAAAGGACAAGGAGGCAAGATATTCGTAGAGCAGATCAACAAATTCACCAAGAACATCGACTTTGGCAAGGCCAACGACCTGTACGTCGTGGACAAGGCATCGAACGCAGTCAGCATAGCATCATCGCTAAACACTTCCGTGATCACATACCAATCGATAGGCGACGGCAAGACACTCTACTTTGGAGTACTTGAGAAATCAAGCGACTTTAAGCTGTCACCGGACTACCCGGTCTTCTGGGTCCGGCTGCTGCAATTCATGACCGACGTCGAGAGCATCAAGAACCTCAACATGAAAACCGGAGAAACCCTCGTCCTCGACTCGCCTCAGAAGATAACCGGCCCATCAGGAACGATCACAACAAACACGATATTCCTCGACCGGGCAGGTGTCTACAAGCTCGAAGACAGACAGATCGCGGTCAACTTATTCAACGAAGCAGAATCATCGATCAACCCAAAGAAGATCCTGGGCGAGAAATCAGGAGATGAGATAGTGCTCAAGCCAGTGAAGGAAGACCGGAAGTTCAACCTCGAGATAACCGTCCTCGCCGCGGCACTAGGCCTGATGATGCTTGAACTGCTCTACATCAAGTTCAGGGGGGACGTCTGATGGCGTTCGATGCACTGATCGGCGCGGCAGCCGGCGCAGCGCTCAAGAACATGATGTACCCCTGGGCGATATCCCTGATCATCCCGGTGTTCTTCGTGATAGCATTCCTGCTCTCGCGCAGCTTCGTACGCATACAGATGGAGCCTGAGATCGCTCGAAGAAAGAGATTCCTGCGCAGGTTCATGCTAATCACACGGACAGCCATCTTCCTGCTTGTGCTAATAGCGATCGCGACACCATTCATCCAGAAAGAAGTCACTGAAGAAGGAGACCCATATCTCAAAGTCATAATCGACAACTCTACATCCTTTACGATGTTCGACCAGGCGCCTGTCAACAACCTTGTAAAAGAGCTGCAGAAGAGACTGCGCGTCGAAGTGAAAGTCGCAGGCGACGCGAAATCATCGCCACTTGGCGACGCAGTGCTATCCAACTTGCAGAACAACGCAAACATATTACTCATCAGTGATGGGCAGAACAACCAGGGAGTGGACCTGGGAGACGTGGCGCTGTACGCCACGCGACTCAACGCCAGCCTCTCCACAGTCCGGCTCGAGCCAAAGAACAAGGATGTCAGCGTAGCGATCTTTGGACCCGGAAAGACCCTCGAAGATGTGCAGAACAGGTACACCGCTAAGCTCAAGAAGACAGGCGAGTCTGGAACGACGCATGTGGTGATAAAAGTCGACGGGCAAGTGATCATGGATAAGACCACCAATGAAGAAGAAGTAATGTTCAACACAAGCTTCACAGACGGCTACCATAGGATAACCGTGCAGGCAATGGACCCCAAAGACGACCAATTCGCCGAGAACAACATCTTCTACAAGACAGTCAAGGTAGTCAAGAAACCAAAGATCTACTACTTCACAAAGAAGGCGTCACCGCTTGAAACCCTGCTTCGTCAGGTCTATGATGCGCAGAGCGGCTCCAGCATCCCGGCAGACCTCTCACAATTCCACGCCCTCGTCGTCAATGACCCGAACGTGAAAGACCTCCTTGAGCACGACATCGAAGTGATAGGAGACTTCACAAGCGAAGGCAACGGCCTGATGGCGGTCGGCGGAGACAACAGCTTCGAGAAAGGAGGCTACAAGGACTCACGCTACGAACAACTGCTTCCCGTGTTCGTGTCAGAGCCAGGAAAGAAAGAAGGCGACAACAATATAGTGATAGTTGTCGACATCAGCGGAAGCACCGGCACCAAGATGGCTGGACCTGGAAACGCAGTAGTGGTCGTTGACGTAGAGAAAGCCCAAGCCATCGCGCTATACAACACGATGAAAGCAGAGAACAAAGTGGGTATCGTGGCATTCAACAACCAGGCGTTCTTGATAGAGCCAATGAGCTACATCTACGAGAAAGTCGGAGTGATCGACAAACTATCACGGCTCACCCACAGCGGAGGCACGCTAATCAGCGGCGGGCTGATCGAGGCAATGGAGCTGCTCAAGCCGTTGCAAGGAAGCAAAAACATCATCCTGATCAGCGACGGACAGACCCAATTGTCAGAGAGCGCGTTCGCAGCAGCCAAACTCGCCGACCAGATGGGCATAAAGGTCTACACCGTAGGGGTCGGGCCCCAGACGAACGAGTTCATAATGATGAAGATCGCAGGATTGACCAACGGCATATACTTCCGGGTCGACCAATCAAGCAAGCTCAAGATACTATTTGGCCCGCCAGACCAAGGAGAGAAGACCCGGTTCGGCCTGTCGATACTGAACGAGAACCATTTCATAACAGAAGACGCCCCGCCGATCTTGGGGACCATCTCAGGATACAACATTGTCGTGCCAAAGACCACAGCCCAGATGCTAGTCACCACAGACGTTGGGGATCCGGTCATCACGGTCTGGAGATACGGGCTTGGCAAAGTCGCAGCATACACAACAGACGACGGAGAGAAATATTCAGGATCGATGCTAAGCGGAGAGAACTCCTACATCATGCTCCGAACCATGAACTGGCTCATCGGAGACCCAGACCGCAAGAGCGACCAATACATCAACGTCGATGACACGCGGCTTGGCGACTCAGCAAAGATCACAGTCAAGTCTCCCATCCCTCCATCCGCGCCAGGTGTGGCATTCTACAAACAGGAAGATGACATCTACACAGCCACTGTCATTCCGTCTCAGACAGGGTTCCAAGAGGTAGCTGGCGCCATATTCGCGGTTAACTACCAGACAGAATACGACTCGCTTGGAGTCGAAGAGAAATTCTATGACCTCGTGCGCACTACTGGCGGCAAGGTATTTGAGCCTGGCGACGCAGAACAGATCGCGCAAGAAGTGAGGACACGCAGCAAGAGGATGATCGACAAGAAGACACCGATACGCTCGCCATTCCTTATCGCCGCGATAATACTCTTTCTGTTCGAGATCGCTGTCCGGCAGATAGTGAAGAACAAACGCAAGGAAGAGCCAGAAAGTCGCGTAAGAAGGGGTGATTGAGATGGCAGTTTATCGAAACGCCAACATACTGCTGATATTTCTGATCCTACTGAACCTGATAGTCATAACTGGCACATTCATCTTCTTCCAGAAATCATTCGAGACCATCCAATCGAGATATGAAGCAAAGACAGACTCGCTCAACCAGATCGAGGCTGAAGTGGCCACGAAATACAAGAACCTCCAGATCGCGCAAAAAGAGATCCGGGCGAAACTGCAGAGTGAGAACGTGACCGCGGCACGCTACACTGAAGTGTCAGCGCTCAAGGCCAATCTTGAGACAGAAGCTGGACAACTGGAAGATCAGAAGAAGCAACTCAACGCTGAACTCTCCGCGCAGTCAGCCCAGACCGCGGACATTAAAGCCAAAGCGGCGCTCGCGCTCGCAAGGCAAGGCCAGATAAAGACCGAAATAGGAATTTACAACGAAGAGATCAGACGGATAGACTACGATATCAGCCGGGTGCAGAGCGAGATAGCCATCATACAGAAGAAGATATCGACAGCTTGAAGACCCGCTAAAAACACAGGCAAAGGAAGACCAAATGGCATTCATAACACGCAACGCAAGCATAACACTCCTCTTCATGATATTTATAACCCTCGCGTTCCTCATAGGATCCACCGTGTCGTACCAGGTCAAACTTGTGAAACTCAACCAAGAATACGACGCCAAAGTCGCTGCATTGAAAGAGATCCAGGACAAGGCCGCCCAGACCACAGACGAGCTCAACCAAGCAGTCAGGGAGCGGGAACTTAGGCAGGCAAGAGGCGCCACGTTCGCAAAAACGTACGGCGAACTCAAGAGCGAGCAGGAGACCGCTGAAGCCATGAGAGACCGACTCATACTAGAAGGAAATGACCTCGAGACCGCGATAACTGGGTCGCAGAGAGAATATGTCGAAGCGAAGGCCCAAGAATCCCAGACCACCAAAGAGAACCAAGCGCTCGAGATACAGCAGAACGTATTGATGGAGCAGAAGCTGCGCAAAGAGAACACGCTGAGATCGCTAAAGAATCAGCTCGATGAGCTGCAAGCGACCCTCAAGAAGCTCAAAGAAAACACCACCTGATTAAATACAACCGCACACTAAACAAGAAAAAAATGAAAAAAATCATCATCGCCTTCAAGGAGCTCAAGAGATCGATCACACAGATCAAAGTGCTTGAAGCGCTGCTAGACACTATACTATTTTTTTTCATGTGCTACCTCGCCATGGTGCTCGTCGCCAAAGACTGGAAATGGGCGCTGATACCGACTGTGATATTTGGGTTTGTACAGATCCACCGGAAAGTCAACGAAATAGGACTCGTGGATGTAGAAGGGCATGTGCCACAGCTGCGGGAGCAACTGAGGGCGTCAGCCGATAACGTCTACAAAGAGAACGAGATAGCAGAATCTCTGCACGCAGACGTATTGGCTCTCATGAAGCAGATCCGCACCAGCGCGTTCGTGCCATTTAAGAAGATATGGCGCGAGATAATGACAATTGCAGCGCTGTCATTTTGTATCATACTCATCTCAGCGCTCAACGTGAAGCTAGTAGACTTCAACTCAGTGATGAACAACCTAAAGGCGATGAAGGACCGGACGCACGACATAAACCTTGCGAACCAGCCCCTAGATAACATGACTGCCGGCGACATCTACGGCAACTCATCAGTCGCGATGCTTGGGAACAAAGAGATACAACTGCAGATCAACCCTGTGCTCTCAGAGATCAACTTGGACGACATCAAGGAAGCCAAGCCCAAAGACTATGAGAAATCAGCGTTTCCTGATGATATACAAGCGAAGGCAGACAAATCGTTTGACGAGAACATCCCAAAAGAGAACAAGGAGATAGTCAAGCGGTATTTCGGAGGGATATCAAGGGCGAAGTGAGCACAGTTCTAATCTGATCCTCCTTCGAAAGCCCCATCATTATAAACGGCGATTCACTACCCTAGTCAATGTCGGAGCAAATCAAACGAGCATTAGAATTGGAGAGCCTTGCAACAAACTTATTCCTGCGAGTCGCAGCAAACCTGCAAGGCAGATCGAAGTCGGTTCAATTAATGAGGGATGATAATTTCGCGCATAGAAGAGATCGAACATCCAACGACATTCATCTTTTCATAGAACTCATCAGCGGAGGATATTATCAACTGAGATCTTACACTAGACATATGCTACACCACCCGGACAAAGTCGACGCGGGAGAGATCTTCTTAACAGGATATAGACAAGATGAGATCCTACAAGTCGGCGGCATACACTCTTTACGACAAGATTGGTATCCCTCTGACGCAGAATTCATAGCTCGCGAGGTCATATCACAAAATCCTGACATATTCTGATACTCTCCCGGCACTGGTGATCGGCGACCAGTCGAGCAGTTTCCAAGCGCTTTTTCCCAAGAGATACATATATAAACAACCTCTGTATCGTAGAGGCGATATGGCGACGGTAGAGAACGTAAAAAAGACCTTCGACTATATCTTCAAGGAGGTCGGCAAAGTAGTCATCGGGCAGGAGGAGATGCTGCGCCAAGTGATGATCGCGATCTTCTGTGACTCGAACGCTCTATTGGAATCATACCCTGGACTTGCGAAGACGTTGTCAGTAAAGACTGTATCCCAAGTGCTCGATCTCAAATTCTCGCGCATCCAGAACACTCCAGACCTCATGCCATCAGACATCACAGGCACGTACCTCATCGAGGAGAACGACGGAAAGAGAACATTCAAGTTCCAGCCAGGGCCGATCTTCGCTAACATTGTGCTAGCGGACGAGATCAACAGAGCGACACCCAAGACACAATCCGCGCTTCTTGAGGCCATGCAGGAGAAGCAGGTCACCGTTGGCACAAAGACCTTTGAACTTGACAAGCCGTTCTTCGTGCTCGCCACCCAGAACCCGATCGAGCAGGAAGGAACGTACCCACTGCCCGAAGCCCAGCAAGACAGGTTCCTTCTCAAGATCAAAGTGGACTATCCAAAGACAGAAGACGAGATAGAGATAGTCAATCGGTATGCAGAGGAATACAAAGACCCCGGACTAAAACCAATAATCAAGAAAGACTCGATCATCCAGCTACAGAAACTCGTCAGGCAGATACCTGTATCAAACGACTTGAAAGCATACGCAGTCGATCTTGTCAAGAAGACACGCGAGAAGAAAGAACTCATCGAGTTTGGAGCATCACCTCGTGCCTCGATCGGATTGATATTGTCCTCGAAGGCAAGGGCTCTGCTAGATGGACGCAAGTATGTGTCCAAGGAAGACATCAACGCCATGGCATGTCCAGTACTTAGGCATAGGATCATCTTGAACTTCGAAGCTGAAAGAAAGGGCCTAGATGAAGATCAAGTTATCAAAGGATTGCTGAAGTGATCCTGGCGTATTCTATACAGTCCACACTCGACTCTAAGTTAGATTAATAAGCGGTAGAAATTGACCGAGACCTCATGGCAGAAGAAGAACGGACAAGGCCGTTGGTAATCCTATTAAATCCCCCATACAAGACAAGGGGTCACCTATCGAGCAGAGCGGCGATGCGTGCAAGTTTGGCAAACCCATACCACATCTGCGAACCGACAACCCACCTCACCGTCTCTAAGATCGAGATCATAAAAGAATACGGTCCGATTGAGCGATCCATGACCCCTCTAAACTATCCAATTCGTTTAGGCTCAGATGATTTTGAAGGGATCCAATGCATCGTGAGCACCCTCGTGGACAGATACCGCGGCAACTTCGCGACCAGCAAGAGTGTGACTGACTACAATACGCCGCTGAGGTACCATGGTAATGGAGCAAATCACATCCAACGTATACTGCATGCAGTGATACTCAACGGGCCGATCGTACACGCATCCCTGGAGACCTTTGAAGGCGAACCTAACGCGACGTACCTGCGAGTAGAGATCAAGGAAGGTTCGAGAGCGCTTGACCACTACGCGAAGAACACAATGCCTCTTGCCTATCCGCCGATCGCGCGGCTGCTAGCAGTCGTTACCACCATCTCTCTTCCGCAGCCCTCAAGATACCACCCCCGACAAGAAGGAGGTCTGTTCTATCTCCTCGGACCTGACGGACAAGTATTGTGATACAATACCACTTAAGAGCAAATCGCTATCAGATCGTCCCTGCAGTGTCGCCGCCATCGACTGCTACGTTCGCCCCGGTGACATAACTCGACTCATCAGAGGCGAGGAACAGGATGGCATGCGCGACCTCGCTTGGCATGCCGACGCGGCCCATCGGGACATCCTTTCCGAAATTCTCGACTTTTCCTAAGCGCTGGAGCATCGGAGTATCGATAGGCCCCGGAGAGACGCTATTGACACGGATGCCTACCCTTGCGTAATCGATGGCCAAGGCGCGGGTGAAATTGACCACACCGCCTTTAGACGCGCCATAGACAGCCAAGCCAGGCACTCCAGTGGTACCTGCTTCTGAGGCAATATTTACAATGCTGCCTCTCGCGTGCTTGCGCATGAAAGGAATGACGTGCTTGGTGCAGAGGAACATACCTTTCAGGTTGATGTCTAATACATCATCCCACACCTTCTCGTCGGTCGAAGTGACATCCCCCGGCTTTAGCACACCCGCGTTGTTGACCAGGATGTCTATCCTCCCATAAGCCTTGACAGCTTTCGCCACCATCGCCTTGACAGACGCCTCCTTGCTGACGTCTGTCTTGACGAATAAAGCGCTGCCTCCGCGTTCCTTTATCATCGCGGCAGTATCCTTGCCATTATCAGACCGGGTAGCGATGACGACTGACGCGCCCTCTTTGGCGAAGAGGATAGCTGTGGCGCGGCCTATGCCAGAACCTGCGCCTGTTATGATAGCGACCTTGTCTTTGAGCCTCATGGCAGCTGCTCCAGAGGATGGGAATAAAATAGTTTCGGATGCAAAGCGAGGCAATGTTCTGGATGATGCCGCAAAAACAGGATCCATAACCAGCAAACATCTCCGATACTTCCGGATCACACAGGAATATCGCGGGAAACTTCCGGATAAAACAAGCATTTCGGCACGACAGACAGATGAACCTAGCTGACACACCCGCTTCATGCCCTCGGAGAAGTATTATGTGGACACTTGTGTGTGGCTGAATCTGTTCAACAAGGAAGAAAACAGAACAACATGGTATAGATACTGGGAAGCAGCCCAGGAATTCTTCGATCGAATAATGGCCTCTGAAGACGCGATCATACTGATGTCTCCGGTGGTACTTCAAGAGATCAAAAGAAAAATCGGCAACTCCGCTTATGAGACCGCAAAACAGGAATTACTCGGGAATGACAAGATAGTCTCCATCCCGTTGACCTCCCAAGACAAGGCGGTCGCAAGAAAACTCGAATCGCACTATCACTTCAACATCAGCTTCGGCGACCTCCTGCATCTAAGTTTGTCTAGACGATATGGGGCCACACTAGTCACAAGAGACAGGCAATTGATCGACATCTCAAATGAGAACCAAGTCACTGCACTTTATCCAGAGGCCGCAAAAGTTTGTTGAGTTCATCGATATCATAATCCTTATCAGTCATGCCTTTGCGGAGCTTCCGGACTTCCTCGACTGAGTCGATTCCATTGTCCGGGATGATACCTATCATCTTGCGGATAGACGCCTTGCGTTTCTCGACCAGCAATTGCCTAATTGCGTCCCGCACGACTTCCGACCTGCTGGCATACCCTTCAGACTTGCTCATATCGTCGATGATCGCTATCTGCTCTTTAGGCAGCCGTATCTGCACAAGCTCCATAGCCATTGTAATGCGATTGTAATGCGGATTGCATTATAAATGTTTCGTCTTGTTTTTATCCGGCGGACAATGAACTCTCTCATGGCGACATGCTCCATCTGCGGAAGCGGCATCGACGGAAAATCCACAGTCTGCGCTGCCTGCGGAGTGACCTATCATATAGACTGCTGGGGATATAATGGGGGCTGCGCCACGTTCGGATGCGGATCGGATAAGAGAGACGATGCGCTGGACAAACCGGGCGGCAAAGGAGACGACGGATCGATGTCAGGCCTTGAGTTAACCGTTTCTTCGGCGTCCAGCCCAACCGTGCCAGAAGAGAACGACTTCGTCAAGAGATTCATCGAGCCGGTGTATCAAGATATCGTCACGCTGCTAGAAGGGACGCCTAACCGTGACAAAACAGACCATGAGCTTCTATACAAAAATGCGATCCGGAGAGTCATGTCTCCTCCAGTCGTCCTGAGAAGGCTTGAGAAGATAAGGTCGGATTGGATCGGACATTATCGGATAAGGCTCGAAGAGAGATGCGGCCAAGACCCTAACTTCCAACTCGTCAAGGAGGATCCTGACCATATCCTTGCCCTGTGGAAGGAGTTCGAACAATATTTTTCGCCCGCGCGAAAATCCCGGCTTGGAAGGATGCTTGATAAAAGGCCGAAGAAAACAGATCAGGCAGTCGAAGAAAGATTCAGAGAGATGATAAACATAAATTACTTGTTGAGAGATTCTTTGCAGATCCCTAATGAGCAACTCACCAAATGCCATACTCAAAGACTAACATTCGAAAGATTCACATTCGACTTGTGCCACGAAGAGGTGGGGAAAAGTCTCCCTTATAGCAGTACAATCTCCGTAGCCGGCGGGCTGGTTGTCGGACTTGCGGTCTTTTGCCCAATGATTGGAGTCCTTCTCCTTACAGCTGGCGCGGCTGTTCCATTCATGGCGATATACCAAGCGCGGAGATACCCTCAAACGTCAATCGAAGGGCAATTCTACTCCGCCCGCCGCTATATCTCCTACCCGACCTATTATAAACTCAAGATTCTCTTTCAAGACAAAAACCTGTTGCCTGGTCCGGATGATACAAAGGAATCTTATGCGACTGCCGCAAAATGCTTTCCTAAAACCATATAAACCACCCCTGCTTCAATCGTCGCTATGATAGACACTTCGTTCCTTCATCACCTAGACCGGATGGACCTCATCATCAAGAGAAAGGTCAACTCAAACTTTCAGGGAGAACGCAAGTCCAACGAAGTGGGGCAAGGGCTGGTGCTGCAGGACTACATCCAATACACACCTGGCGATGACTTTCGGAAGATCGACTGGAAGGTGTTCGCCAGGACAGACAAGCTGTTCATCAAGCGCTTCGAAGAAGAGAGGAACCTCACAGTCCATATCATCATCGACTTCTCGGCATCGATGGGATTTGGCAAGAACATCAAGAAGTCGGACTATGCCTCTCAAGTCGGGGTGGGATTCGCGTACATGGCGCTAAAGAACAATGAGCGGTTCGTGCTCTCCACATTCGCGGACAGGTTAGAATTGTTCCAGCCAAGACGCGGAAGGAAGCAGCTCGCAGCGATAGTCGAATACCTCAACGCAAAGAAACCATCGGGCGTGAGCAACTTCTCTGAATCAGTCGCTAAGTACTACAAGAGCCAAGTCAAGAGCAGGTCACTGGTCGTGATAGTGAGCGACTTCCTCTACGGGCTAGACAAGATCAAGGAAGCGATTTATCGGTATCATGAGCATGAAGTGATCCTCGTGCAGATACTAGACGAGATCGAGACAGACCTCAACATCGACGGAGACTTCAAGCTCACAGATTCAGAGACTAAATCCATCATGAGGACAAACGTCAACCCGCAGCTACGAAAGAGATATCTTGAAGGGATGGCCGACCACCAAGCGCGGATAGGCAAGATCGCAGAAGAGATCGGCGGAAAATTCTTCACAGTCAGCACAAAAGAGCAGGTGTTCGACGCCTTCTACAGGATATTGAGCGCGTCGTGAGTTGGTCTGATTTTCTGTCTAAAATGTATTTGTATAGCGCCTTCGAAATCCTCGACGGGAACATCGCGGGCGCTGCGCCCCGTATGGGGCAACCCCCGCAACGCGCCAGCGTCTATAGACAAGCGGATTTCGACCTTAGGGCGCTATACAAATACTCTAAAATCAGTAAACAACGCCGATGCACACGTAATGGATATCGTCCTTTATAATTTGACCGTCGTGGACTGTAGTGTTGTCTCCACGGGTGACGATCATGTTGCCGTCATCCTGGATCGAGATGATCCTGTGGAGCACGTTCTTTGCGCCATCGAGAGCGCGGTCGAAGAGAATGATATCGCCTACCTGCAGATCCTCCTTGCGGAGAGGGGCGAACGACTGGAAAGGGACCATCACAGCCTTGTGGCCCACGTCGATCCATGGGTCCATAGAATTTGTGTCAGTGACATCGATTAGGAAACCATTGAAATGGTTCGAGACAAGCTGGGCAAGAGCTGCGGTGAACGCATTGTTCTTGGCCGAACGGGCCTTAGGTGATGGAACCTCTCCAGCATTCTTGATAAGCTCGACACGCTTCTGGTAAGGATAGATCTCTTCGTTGAGAGCGCCAATGGAATCAGCGAACTTTCGCGCGAAGCGCTCGCTCATGCTGATGCGGACCATACATCCACTCCAGATATCTAATATTTAAAGTATCTTGCGCACCGAGACAGTAAGATTGGTCCGTGATTTTCGATTGAAGAATGAGAAAGTTTGC
>JBBSWF010000140.1:0-1964 GCA_038046365.1 Nanobdellota archaeon | reverse complement strand
TTCGGTTTTAGCAACCACTCTTCAGAAATCACTCACCTTCGGAGATACTGGGTATGGGTCTGGACAGATACCTTAATGTAATACCTTGGAATCCGGCACACAACAAGCTCGAGGTGGACAATTTGAACGGGCCATACCAACAACTCAAACCAATGGATCGACAGAACATGAGAACCATCCTGGGCGTGTTAAAACATTACAGGATCTCTTACAATCTCGCATTTTCAGCCGCGTCTGGCAGGGGTAATGACACCATAAGTTTTATCGTCGACTCTTCTGCGAAGACTGATTCGGTGATAAGATCGATCCCTGGCGTGACTAATCGTGTCATGTCCCGTGAACGGCAATACTTCCCTCCAAATGCTGACCATTTACAACAAAGCCAGTATTTCTCTGCAACTCTTAGATCGGATCTTTTCTTTGAGTATAATACTACAAGATTCCATCTCGCGTATCGGCCTAACGCTTCAGGTAAGACTCAAGACTCGGCTCAGACCAATGATTCTTTAAACAGTTTCTTAAGGTCCATAACCGCGGCTTATCCAGTCTAGTGAACACTAATCTCAATAAATTTGTTCACTCCGAAAATCTACGAATAATCACTGCCTGGCTTTAGCGATGAGCGTACGTCTTGCGCAGGCTGAGCAGTACTGACCGCCGAAAGGCCTCTGAGGCCGGCACTTGGTCTTGGCGACGCGCTTGAGCTCCTTTGATCGGGCTCTTGTAGTGCCAGACAGTTCCTTCTTGCATCCGGCGCACTTGGCCTTCGCTGGCTTGCGCTTGCGATAGTGAATCACTGTGCGGTTGCCAGGAGTCTTGACATAGACCCTTCGGAAAGTCCTCGACTTGTGATGTCCGCTGACCATAGAAGAGGAGAGAGCGGCAACCCTTTAAAAAGCTATCTCAGGCAGAAGGGGGTGGAAAATCCATCTGACTAAGTTGAACTGGTGGTGGAGGCCTTGGCAGGGCTGCCCGGATTGAGGAAACCCAGGATCCTGCAAGACTGGCACTCACCCTTGCTTGCCGGCTCGCCGCAGATCGAGCAGATCGATGGCGAGCCTGAACCCGCATGATCCTCTTTCAATGAGGGAAGAGCTGATATGAACCTCTTGATGACCTGATACTTGATCAGAGGGTCATCCATCTCAAGCCGGTTCATCCAATGCTTGATATTGCGGCGGAAAGCATCCTTGGCACAGGGGCACTCCCCATACTCGACAGGGAACTTCATGATACGAGAGTATCTCTCGACCTCAGCGTTTGTGGCGAGATAAAGCGGCTTGACCCTCGGGATGAAACCTTCAATCTTTCGGATGCCTGGCTTAGGACCCATCCTCGCCATAAGGACCGGCGTGTTTCTAAACAGGTTCATCAAGACCTGCTGGCACTCATCATCAAGATTGTGGCCAGTGACCACAAGGGTCGCACCAAGCGATCTCGCGTTCTTGTTGACCAGACTCCTCCTCAAGACGCTGCAAGTCGAGCAAGAGGACACATCAAGACCATTGCCCTTGAGAGCTGTCTGAAGATAACAGAGAGAATATCCGAACTTCTCCCTGAAAGAGACGACATGAAGCGGGATCTTGTGGATGCTACAGAATTCCTGGAGGCATCGCAGAGTGTCTTTTGTGTACTTGCCGATCATCACGTCAACTGTCAAGGCCTGGATATCATAACCGAACTTCTTGAGCAGGTACAGACAGACTGTCGAATCTTTGCCACCGCTTGCGGCGACAAAGATCTTGTCCTCCGGCTTGAAGAGCTGGAAATGATCGACCACGAATCGGACCTTGCTCTCGAAATAAATGATGAAATCATTATCTGGCAATGAGTCGGACTGGACGACGTCAAAACCGCACAGGTCGATAGGCATGACAAGAAGCATCCGGCGTCGACTTTTAAATATGACTTGTATTTGAGCGATGAGAATTCTTAAGGAGGATTCCCAAAGGGAATCCTCGGGC
>JBBSWF010000139.1:0-6234 GCA_038046365.1 Nanobdellota archaeon | reverse complement strand
ACCTAGAAGAATTAGACGATCTACGACACAACGACCCTTAACTTAACGACATTGTGTAGCCCCCTATAGGCGTCGCCTAAAAACAACATAATTAAACCCCTGGAACGAGAAACGGCCTAATGGCGAAAACCACCAGATTCCTGATACTTGGAGACATGCACGGCAAGATGCCCCACGTCTACGCAAAGAAGTACGACGCCGTAATCGCAGTCGGCGACTTCTGCAGCGACGCGCCAAGGAAGTGGATCTTTGAAGCGATGAAGAAGAGAATGGAGAACCCCAGATATCACAAGGAATGGACAGACCTTGTCGGGAAGAAGAAAGCCAAGAAAATGATGGAGAAACAATGGCAAGACGGACGCAAGACCCTGACACGTCTCAACCAACTGGGTAAATGGACATTCATCGTCCCGGGCAACTGGGACTTCGCAGAAGAAGGGATGTGGCATCTGCTTCATGTAGACCTTGACAATCTGATCGACTGCCACGCGCGAGCCATCGAGACAGACCATCTTGTCTTCATCGGATACGGAGTGAACAGCGGGCCGGAAATCCCACTTGGAAGAAGGCCGACGAACAAGAAAGAACGGGCAGCCATGGCGCGTTTCCTTGAAATGTCCAGGTATTTCGACAAGCTCTTCCGAGGAGCCAAAAAGGCGCGCAAGCCGGTGATATTCATCAGCCACAATGTGCCTTACGGGACCGGGCTTGACCTGATAACCGACAGAAGGTCACCCCTTCTGGGAGAACATGCAGGGTCGGTGCTAGCGAGAAGGATAATCGAGAAATGGCAGCCACTCGCGTGCATAGGCGGGCACATGCACGAGCATTTCAAAGCAGAGAAGATAGGAAAGACCCTATGCGTGAACGCGGGATTCGGGACACACGTGAACGTGGTGATGGACGTGAAAGGGAAGAAAGTCGCTGCGCTGAATTTCTTGAAAGACGGAAAGAGAGTGAAGTGACTCCGTGCGCGCTCATTCCCCGGTATACCTGTAGATCCGGTTGATATCCGCGAGATGCGACAACATCTGATCCATCAAAGACAATACTTCTGGAGTAGCTGTCCTCCTGCTCTCTTTCTTGTCGAAGAATTGGGCTATCTGCTTGCGGCGACCGATGTTGACGCTCATCAAGTCTTTGTCAAGGCCGTGGATGGCGATGAACGTCTTCCTATAAAGGTCCAACATATCGTCGAGGAGCCGGTCGAGCGCCCGCATGTCATACTTCTTCTTGTCCATCGATTCGATGAACTTGCCCATCCGCTTGCATTCGTCCCCGATCTTCTCGAGATAGATGTTAGCGCTCCAGAGGCGCATGATGTCCCTCATGCCCAGGCCGAGGTGGCTCGCAAGAGAAGGATCCTTGCTCGCGCTATGGAGGATGCGCATCGCGAGGAATCCCATCCGATTGACATGATAGTCCCGCTCATAGATCGCCGACGCCATCGCAGGGTCGTCCTTGATGGCCTTCAAGTCGACGATCATAGAACAGACTATGGACTCAATGCGCCGGATCGTGCGGTCGATCTCCTTGTCTTTATAGTTGAGGTAGTCCTTGGCGACGACTTTGTTATTGTCCTCCTGGACGACCTCCAGTGCGACGAGGTATCCGATGAAATCCTTGACTGTCTTGACTTCCGCCGGGTTGTTGCACCTGATGATTATCTCATTGTAATTGTTCAGGTAAGCCTCGATGATATCATAGTGGATGTGCGAGATGGGCCTGGACCCCACCACTATCTCTTTGACCTTGTGGTCTGAATCAGATTTCTTGTCCTTAAAATCGGCCTTGACAGACATCTCGCCCGGCCGAGTCTTCTCGAGATAGACCGTATCGCCCGCGGACAGCTTGTTCTCGTCGATGAATTCTTTTGGCAAGGCGATAACGTGGCTTGACAACCCTGACTTCACGAGCTTTCTCTGGAACATGATCCATAGCAGAAGGACCTTGTTAATAAAATCATCGGAAAATACATTCAAAACGTTCTGAATATATGGTACTGACCCAAAGTATATACCTCTCGCAAACAATCCGGTAATCCTGAAAACCGCCTACCAAACCCCCAACCTGTACGACATCCTCCAAGTGCGGCCCAACGCGCAGCCCGAGGTCATAACAGCAGCGGGACGGGCGCTGCTACAGATCCACCACCCTGACAAAGGCGGCGACGCAGACCTCGCCGCGAAGATCAACGAAGCCAGGGAAGTCCTGCTCGATCCATCCAAAAGACGGGCCTACGACAAGAGCCTTGACGCGAGAGTAGGGGACACGATCGGAAGCTATCGCCTTGTGCGCAAGATGTCTGAAGGCGGATTCGGCGAGGTATACGAAGCGGTCCACGACGTGATCGGCGAGCGCGTCTGCATCAAGATGAACCTTGACGTATCGCCCCTCCACACAGACCTATTCATCAAAGAAGCCAGAGCGATATGGGACCTGCGCCACCACGCGCTGCCCGCGGTCAGGGATTTCTACAAGCTAGACAACGGAAAATGGGCGCTAGTGATGAGCTACATCCCTGGCCCGACACTGCTTCAAGTGATAGAGAAATACCAGAACAAGAACGAGCAGATGGACCCTGAGAACGCGTGCTGGATGATGGAGCGGGTGCTAGACGGACTCCGCTACATGCATTACCACGGAGTCGTGCACGGCGACGTCAAGCCGCAAAACATAATCATCCAGCCGGACGAGCACACATGCGCTCTCGTGGACTTCGGGCTCGCATCAGTTCGGCCGACATCCAACTCACAAGCCGATGGATACACAGAGATATTCGCATCGCCTGAGAGCCTAAGAGGCGGGCCACTGCTTCCGGAGTCCGACCTCTACAGCCTCGGGCTCACGATGATATACGCGCTCGGAGGAGACCCCCGGGGAAAGAGGCTGCCCAAAGCGACCAATCCTCTCGTGCGCGACTTCGTCAGCGACCTAGTCATAGTCGACGTCAATCGCCGACCTCATTGGGAGAACACGGATCTCGTCTACAAGCTTAGAGAGATCCGGCAGAAAGCCTTCGGCCGCGTGCACACCAACTACAAGAAATTGTGACGCTGCCGGGACCTGGCTCCCTTCACTAGAGAGATCCATGCAGATGGACCCATGCGGGCCATCTGAGATCATAACCGCAGGGGCATCTATCGACGACCTAGATGCATCTCTGCAAGTCACGGTCAATGCGCCCAAGGCGCAGACGGAGGCACCAACATGTCAGAGATGGGAGAATCATACGACCCCGGACCCTGGAAAGGGTTCAATTTCAAGTCAGCGAGAGCCACCTACGACGGCACAGCCGGCAGAGGATACGGGACGCCAAGCAAACCAAGCGCCAATCCTGCAGACCCGAGCGTCAAGTCCTCGGCATACAAGAATTCGAGCTACGCGTCCAAGAAAAAGACGCTCGAGAACCTAGTCCCGGACCGCGTAAGCACTGAGGCCAGGTCGCCGCTAGTGATAGTCGTCGACGGGACAGGATCGATGGGAGAATTCCCGGAGGTGATCTTCAAGAAACTGCCGCTGCTCGACCTTGGCATCGAAGACTATCTCGAAGACTGCGAGATATCCTTCGCGATGATCGGCGACGCGGCTGGAGACAAGTACGCCCTTCAGGTCCAGAACTTCACAAAGGGTAAAGGGCTCGTCGAGAGCCTCAACAAGCTAGTCATCGAGAAAGGCGGCGGAGGCAATGAGTGCGAAAGCTACGACCTCGCAGCAGCTTACTACGCACGCAACTGCGAGATGCCAAAGGCCACAAAACCCGTCCTGATCTACGTGAGCGACGAAGGAATCTACTCGACACTCAACAAGGACTGGGCAAAGGACCACGCCAAAGTCGACATCGAGAAAGCCATCAAGACCAGAGAGCTGTTCGATGAACTGAAGTCGAAGTTCTCGGTCTACTGCATACGCAAGCACTACGGCGGCGGAGTGGACGGGGAGCAGATGACTGGATCGAACCTCGCCATCCACAAGCAGTGGCAGGAATACGTCGGAGCCGATAGGATCGCCATACTGAACGACCCGAACCGGATTGTCGACGTGATCTTCGGGCTTGTGGCGCACGAGACCGGCAAGAAGGAATTCTTCGAGGAAGAGATCAACTTCCGCCAGACGCCTGAGCAGGTCGCAGAGGTCATGAAGAGCATGCTGACCGTCGGACGAGAGGACTACAAGTCGACCGCCAAGCGCACAGGCAAGTCAGTGCTCCTGCTGCCAAAGAGCACGACGGGGGTGAGAAAATGAAAAGCGCCTACAAGAGCAGCGGAGCGATCTTCGAACAGGTCTCGAAGATGCACAGCCCCGGGATGTACGAACAACTCAAGGCAGTGAAACCCGGGGAGATCACCGTGGTCAGAGGAACCTATGACCACATCGAGCTGCTGATGGACACACTGAAGGTGAACTATCAGCTAATCGAGCCAGAAGAGATGGGGAGCAAAGACCTCGGCAGGGTAGCTCTAGTAAACTGCAGGACGTACGGCAACGGCAAGTCGGTCGATGCCGCACGGAAGTTCGTGTCAGGCGGAGGAAGATTGGTCACGACAGACTGGGCATTGAGCCTGGTCACCCATGCCTTCCCGGACAGGCTGGCAAAGACCTCTACTGAGACCAGCGATGATGTGGTCGAGGTGCAGTGCGCATCCAATGTCGGATCGAAACTCCTCGGCCTGCATTACTCGCAGTGCCACCCGAAATGGTGGCTGGAAGGATCGAGCCACATCTACACCATCAAGAAAGACGTGGTGTCGATCATAACCAGCCCGGAGATGAAAACAAAGTATGGGCAGCCGTATGTTGCCGTGGGATTCAACGAAGGCGACGGAGACGTCTACCACTTCATCAGCCACCTTGAGCTGCAGAGGACGCACCTGCGCACAGAGGCCGACAAAGGCGGGCTGGAAGACTTCCTGGCGAAGATGGACGCCAAGAAGACAACGGTCATGGAAGACTGCTCGGTGGCAGAGCTCGAAGCCGCGTTCAGCACGCTGAACACCCTGGCATACCTCTGTCTCCCAGGACCACTGCTCGACAAAGAGATCAAACCGATGCTCACTGAAGGGCCTTCGAAGACTTGCCACAGCGGCAAGTCGGTGCTTCTGAGCAAGGCGAAGAAGTGAGAGGGGCGCAAGGAAGCGCCCCTTTCCTTCGGAGGTATCTAAGATGACTGATGTACAGATCCTAGCCACATTATGGCCCACGATGAGCCACTACTCTCAATTCGCGAAAGACCCGCGGCTCGCGGGGATACGCCTCAACACCGCGATGACAGACCCTGTGGAATTACCCGGCCTACTCGACAAGGCACTGAACCTGGCAGGGTCGAAACCGGTGTACTTCGACGTGAAAGGCAGGCAGCTACGCGTGACCTACGTCGACCCTCGGACCGACCGTCTTGAGATCCGGCTTAACCACCCGGTATATGTCAAGACGCCTACGCCGGTACTGTTCAAGGCAGGCGCCGACGGAGCTTACCTCAAACGGATAGAAGACGACGGATACAAACTAGTCTTCCACGGCGGACCGAACTACACCCTGCTCAAAGGCGAATCCTTGCACATAAGGGATCCGTCATTTAGGAACCTCGGCAAGCTGTTCACAGAAGAGCAGCTGCAATACCTCGACATAGCGAAGAGAGCAGGAGTGACAAGGTACATGCTGTCTTACGCGGACAACACAGCTGACATCGACGAATTCCGCACGATAGTCGGCGACTCGGAAATCACCGCGAAGATAGAGAACCTGCGAGGGTTGGAGTGGGTCAAAGACGGATACGTGAAGACCCCGAACCTCGGGCTCCTCTGCGCGCGCGGAGACCTGTTCGTCGAAGTCGAGAGGCCCCACGAGATCAGCAACGCAACCAAAGACATCATCAAAGCAGACCCAGACGCGATACTTGGGTCGAGATTGTTGCTATCCGTGACCAACGAAGCAGTGCCATCGTGCTCTGACCTCTCTGAGGTAGAATGGCTGCTCGACAAAGGATACCGCAGGTTCATGTTCTGCGACGGGCTATGCCTCAAAGGAGAGCCGCTCGACCGCGCGATAAACGTGCTAAGAGCAGTGGCGGCGGACCACAGATTGGAGTCCGTTGCGCAGCAGTACAATCCGATACAGAGACTGATGAGGTCAGTTGGGTTGTACGCGGGGAAGTGAATAGAGGCAAGAGAGGGCGCGTCTAACCCACATTCGACAGTAACTGACTGATTCTTCTGATCGTTCTATTTTGTCGAC
>JBBSWF010000138.1:0-3934 GCA_038046365.1 Nanobdellota archaeon | reverse complement strand
TTAGACATCAGAAATAGATCATTTTGTCAAAAACCGAATTGTTCAAAGTTCTCTCAAGGATATCTCTTTGATTTAGCCCAATAATCCTCGAAAATGCCCTTGAAAGTGTCGGCGATCTTCTGGTTCACTATCTCGACAGCCAGGTCCTTGTCCTCCTGCAGGAAGATGCTGAGGGTGTCGCCATAGACCATGAACCAAGAATCGCACTCGATGGGCGACGGGATGAAGCGAGTGTCGCAAAGAGGATAGGAGTTACGGTTGTCCATGGTCTCCTTGGGCGCGTCCTGGTCAAAGAGCATCCTTGCATTTATACCCATCTTAGCGCGCTCAACGTGATGGCGCTGCCAATAGAGAGTATAATGAGTCTTCTGCTTCGGATGGCCGAAGGTGACATATTCGCCGCCCCTCTCGAGCTTGAGCTTGAAATGATCGAAAGCTGTCTGCACGCCCCTGAAACCTTCATAGACCTGGACCTCGACTTTAGGCGAAGCCTTCTGGCGGGCCTCGAGCGAAGGGATGACTGATTCCAGCTCTGACCGCTTATTGGCCAATTCCTGGACACGACGATCGACGTATTCGAGAAGTTTCTTCGGCTCAGCGGCCTGGAACAGACGCTGCTTGTTCTTCTTGATCGACGAGACCAGGCCTTTCTCAATCAGGTTTGTGAGTATATTATAGATGAAAGAGCGTGCGACACCTGACTTGTCGATGATGGGGCCGGTGGTCGATGCGCCTAGGTCGACCAAGGAGAGATACACACGGGCTTCGCCATCGCTCAATCCGGCTTCTTTTAATGAATCCTCTAGTCTCATTTACCTACCATTGATGGTGGGCTGATATTAATAGGTATCGGAAGACTATCTTCTTTCGGCAAAACGGGGTGGAAAAATGAAGACAGCATGGATGATACTGATACTGATCGTCTTTAGCGCAATGATAGGAGGATGCGGCAATAATTACGATAAAATACAGATAGGATCAATACTGATACTCACCGGAATTGGGTCGAACCAAGGCGACATGTCCAGGAAAGGGATTGACCTGGCAGTCAAGGAAATCAACCAAGATGGAGGGATACTTGGGAGGAACGTCACCGTCGCCCACGAGGACAACCCTGACGCAGAGCCAGCGACAGCGGTGACTGCATTGAAGAACCTCAACGCACGCGGGATAGACATCGTGATAGGGCCGATATGGACGCCGGCAGGGCTCGCCACAGCGCCAGTGGCCTGCGAAGACAAGATATTGCTGATATCACCCGGAGTGGGAGTGAGCGAATTCAACAAGGAATGCGACTATGTCTACAACCTGTGGATGGAAGACAAGATCTCAAGCACAGCGCTCGGGAAGAGGATACATTCGGACGGGCATAAGCGGCTGGCGATACTCGGCTCGCAACAGGCATGGGAAGCGGCACAGGCTGAGGCAGTCAAAGAGGGGTATGAGAGCGCCGGAGGGAATGTGGCAGTCATGGAGATGCCACCAGGAGATTCCAAGGATTACAGGACAGAGATATTAAGGATAAATGCAGCTTCACCAGACGCGATCTACATCCAATACTCATACCTAGACCTCGGGGCGAGACAAGCGAGAGATATGGGGATAGACGCACCGATATACACCTCGGTAATAGACATGCCTAGAGTAGAGTCAGGAGGGGCTGCGCTCGAAGGAGCGGTATCGATGAGCTCTTTCACACCGACAGACTGGTTCAAGAAGAAGTTCTTCGAGGAATATGGGATAGAGGCAGACATCACGTCCGACCAGGCATACGACGCGATGAGACTAATAGCCGAAGCCATGAGAAAGACCGAGAAGACCGACGCGGAATCTGTCAAAGGATACCTGAAAGGGGTGAAGAGCTATGAAGGAGCATCAGGATCGCTTAAGTTCGACGAGAACAGAGGCATACATAAGCCGTTTAGGGTGGTGAAGGTGGAAGGAGGGAAGATAGTCGAGGAGAGGACGGCAGGATGAGTCAATCCACCAAGCAGAAGTCCGAGCAGACAAAAGCTGAACAATCACCCATGTTCCATTAATGGAATATATACTAAAGGACACAAATAATTGATCTGAATAGTTGTGTCCTTTAGATATAGTGGCGGAGATTAATAGCTCAATTATTTGTGTCCGCCACTATAATATCAGGGGATTATAGTGGAGGACAATTGGGAATCACCAATTTTTGCGACGACGCTACACGCGAACACACGGCCATAGCCGTCGTTGTAGAAGTAGTCGTTGGCACGGACGAGGTCGTCGCAGTAGCCGCCGCCGCCGAGCCACAAAGGCCGGAACACAACCTGCCGATTCGGCCAAACCTTGATCTCTCCAGATGGGATGATATACTCACTGGTATTCAATCCCTTGCGGTACCTCAGCAATCCCCATGGCTTGGCAGCACGCTGGAAAATGGCGCGATTATGAGCGTCCTTGTCAAAATCAGAAGATCGATCCTCATTTGGAACACAAGAATACTCACTTCTCCAACCTTCTTTTGCAGGAACAACACGACCCTCATCAACCGCCCGAGCAATAGCTGATGAAACAACAGGATCTTCCCTACTCAACAAACCTGGCATCTTACCTATTAGGTACAGCCAGTCCTTATGCGAAACCTCAACATAAGCAACAACCGAATCACCACCATCTTTAAATCCAAAGGAAAAAGTGCTAGTATACCTTCTAACTTTATGATCATTCAAATCATTTACTATAGAGAAAAATGCGCACTCCTGCGCACTTGCCAAAACCGCACCGTTCTTCTCACAAAACTCAACAGCCTTACGAGGATCAACATAATTGGAAAGCTCAACGAAACGAACGCCCTTTAAAGAAGATCGAACCTCATCGAGATACGAATCGATCCAGACATCCTCATCCTGGCTGGAAAACAAAGACCTCAATCTAGCCAAGAACCACCCGTAATTTCTGGCAGGATTCGGCTTAGGCGCTGCAGGAAGAGAGACATCACCAATGACTGTCAATTGGCCATCCCGCCCCCGGACCTTCTCATCGAGCTTAGTGCCACGAGCGGAACAACCCATCACGCCACAACCTCCGATGTAATCCCAACAATCCCCATGAGACGGAGCGCCACAATCAGGACAGACAAGAACACCCGACGATAGCGGATCACCACAGCAGAGACAATGGGCAGTGGAAGACTTCTCTTCTGAAACTAAAGAGTCGATAGTCATCGGGAAACACCGCCGGATGTTTGATCAGATAGACAGAATTCTCCGAGTGACTTGTCAAAAACTATCCGATCGTAACCGCATTGGACACCTCGGGGATACAGCCATGGAGCCGGATCGCGCTTCTCAAACACCGTCAAAGGATTGTAAAACCGCTTCCCTTCTTTATGGACGCACCTCATGCCCAAGTATTCATAAAACTGGTCAGGAAGATCCACACAAAACCCGCCATGAACACTCAAACCCTTATCCTTGGTGATATTCGAGAAGACCGCAAGCAAGCGCATCGAAGCATCCTTGAATATCGGAGAATACTGGATAAACCCAGAATCAGAGACCATCGCCTCTATACCACTCCCTTGGTCGAACACGTGATTGCTGATAGTGAGGCCGTATTTTGTTGGCAACTTATGCTTGTAATTATCCAGATCAACCAAATCACCCAAATTCTTGACAGGGCATGAATCCAAACCAACTTTCTTCTCATCGTAACCAGCATCAGCGAAACAAGCATCAGAACCCAAGGCGCGCATGAACCTAGCACCGACACTGCCGCCGATCTCAGCGACGGACAGACCCGCCGCCGGCTTCGATCCCATGATCGACCGAGCAGCACGGTCCAATGGATCATGGCCGCTCGTGATCAACCTCTTGCGTCCAGCAAGACCAGACAGGTATCTGGACAATGTCGTTAAGTTAAGGGTCGTTGTGTCGTAGATCGTCTAATTCTTCTAGGT
>JBBSWF010000137.1:0-5689 GCA_038046365.1 Nanobdellota archaeon | reverse complement strand
ACGATAAAACTAGGTATGACAATCAAGCCACTGGATGAATTATGCAAAGTTCTCCAAAGAACAGTCCATGCAAGGAACAGGCGCTGGACCTACTCCACGACGCAGCAGCGCACATCAGAGGATATTACGAAGAGCCATTCTATGCGCGGTTCTTGCGAGCGGCATACAGCATCCAGGGGGCAGAGACGCTCATGAACGCAGCAGGCGAACAAGACAAAAATGAAACAGTTCTGAGCAGAAACGCCCTATCCAGATTCATCAGCCTATATGCCACTCTAAAAGGGGGGTCATTTAGTGAAGAAAAAACCTTGATCCGGGAGAATCCACTATCGAAAGCCGCATGAATCCTTAAGAGTCTACCCCATACGCATCAAGGAATGCGACGAAGCTGCCTCATCCGATAATCAGAATCCTGCAAATCCATCTTCTCAGGCTTCTTCTCTTCTAAAGGCTTGGGATTCTCCTTCTCAATCTTGCCGATGTTCTGAGCCGCATCCTTTAGCTGGGACTCGGCTTTTTTTGAGTCATCCTCGCTCACCACGCCAGGCTGCCACTCGAGGGCAAGCCCATCGCCTTCCCTGCGCGGGATGATACTTATAAGACTATGCGGCTTCGCCTGGCCTGCAGGCAAACCGTTTTGGATCAAAAGATTTGTCCCCTGGGCTCCGACTGCCTCAAAGACGCCGATCGACAACTTGTTGGCGACTGTGAACATCCTCTTTACTATGACGTCAGGTATAGTCTCAAATATCGGCGCGTGCGGCTTTGGAGCGACAGCGATCTGGCCAGGGGCAGACGGCTCAGGATGGACAAACGCCACCACATGCTCATCTTCAAACAGAGTCAAGCTCTTTGCCTGGATGAGCTGGCAGACCTGACAATCAGTCATCTTCGCGCCAGAAACGACGCGATATCATCGAGCGACGTCCCTTCCTCCTTATTCGATCCTTTATGCGATGACTGATCCTCTTTATCATCCGACCCATCCTTTTTCACAACACGCTTGCGCTTGCTCACACCAGGCCCGGCTTTAACAACAACCACATCTTCTGACGGCCTGGCGAGCGGAGACGCATGGCCCTCTAACGACGCTGGCTTGGGCCCCACCTGCATGCCTTTTGGGATGATGATTGACGATGGAGTGACTGGCCTTGGAAGGCCAGATGGCGCGATAGGATTCTGCTCATGTGTCAAAGGTTGAATCGGGGGGGCAGCCTGAGGCTGCGGCTGAACGGGCATGTCAACTGGCGCCTGCTCTTTTCTGACCCCCATTATCTGATCAGCGAAAGGCCTTAGCGCCTGGCATACCTTCTGAAGATCCTGTGGAGACATAGGTCTTGACGGCGGATTGATACCGACACCATCATTCTCTTTTCTTGGAATCAGATGGATCATTACATGCTGGGCCCGCTGGCCAGCTGATGCGCCAGACGCCGCGAAAATAGTAGACCCCTCTACTTTCAATACCTGAAGGAAAGCCTGGGAGAACCCCTTTGCGATGAGGCCGAGATGCGCGACAAGGTCGTCAGGCATCTGCTGCAAGATAGGGTAATGCTCTTTTGGCAGAAGCAACACATGACCCGCGCTGGCAGGATTGATGTCAAGAATCGCGAAGACCTGATCGTCCTCAAAGATCTTCTTAGAAGGGATCTCGCCCGCGACCATCCTGCAGAAGATGCACTGCTTCTTCTGGAACTCTTTTAGCTCCTCTGGAGACATGCTCTTTATCTTCTCCTCAAGAGCCTTGCGCTGGTCTTCGGTCATCTCTGCCATTTTTACGCATTCACCGCCTTCGGCGACTCACACAGTAAAAATGGGAGGGCATAATATTTAAATACCACCATCGGGAGAAAACCGCGATATGAACAAGCGCGGAGTCACTCCACTTGTGGCCACATTGATGCTGATATCATTCTCAATAGGCCTTGGAGCAATAGTCATGAGCTGGGGCCAGCACTACATCGAAGAGAAAGCAGAGTTCATCACCGCCGCGCAAGTCATGCCCCTTGGATGCGATCCGGTGTCTGTCAGCCTGATAACTCTTGCCGGGGCCAAGCAGATATGCCTTGCGCCATTAACTCGAACGATAAAAGCGTTCATCGAGAACGGGCCTGACGCGGCGATAGACAACCTCAAAGCACGGATAGTCGGAGCCGATGGATTAGATGAAGTGGAACCCATCTTGCAGTCCGCGCTCTCCAGGGCTGGATCCGGGACCGCGACGTTCTCATATAAGCAGGTCGGGGCCGTGAAACAAGTCAAACTCATACCATTTGTGACAGTCGACGGGAAGAAGCAGTACTGCGATAAACGATCGATTGTAGTAGAAGAGCCATTCACGCAGTGCGCGCAGTGAGAATAGAGATGCATTACCCAATGCTTATAAGGCAAGATCAATCCTCGGAGTTCATGGGGAATGAACAAAAAGCATTAGAACTAATTGCGGTAGATAAAAATGGAAGGATCATCTCTGGAGGGAATTACAGAGGTGGGACTCCATTAGGAAATCCAATAATTATTCCCATGTATGGCGGAACGACCCCTGAAGAAGAGTTGGATTCTAAGATTGCTGCAAAGAGCCCTCAGGGCGCTAATGCGTATACATTATCTAATGCTTTTGAACTTAAGAGACTCAAAGACGGTGCTAGCCGCCTAGACTTTTTGATGGCAGAGATGGTTGGAGCAGACACGAGTCCATTTAAAGAAACAACGAACGTATTATATGCTGTCCAATATTACAGGATATAGTGGCTTGTTTTTTCAGTTTAGGCTAACTCTCCTTACACGAAGTCCTATTCCATGGCTGACTTTTCCGAAACATTTATTGAGGGCCTGCGTGTTGGACTTGTCATGCGTATCACTTTGAACATCAAAGAGAGCATCGAAAATAACGCCGCTGCATACTTCGAGAAGGCAAAGAAGTCCAAGAAGAGACTCGAAGGAGTCAAGGCGACGATAGCGAGGTATGAGCAGGAGCTAGCGAGGCTTCAGGAAGCATCTGACCTTGAAGCGCAGAAGATCGCCGAGGCAGAAGAAGAGAAAGAAGCGCTAAAGGCCCGGCCGAAGGCCTGGTATCACTCATTTAGATGGTTCGTGACAAGCGATGGCTTTGTCGTGGCAGGAGGAAGGGACGCCACGACTAACGAGGCCATCATCAAGAAACACACAGAGAACGGGGACTTAGTGCTTCATACTGATATGGCTGGATCCCCATTCTTCCTGATCAAGAGCCAAGGCAAGAAGATAAGCGAGACAGCGAAACAGGAGGCTGCGGACGCGACGTGCACCTTCTCAAGGGCGTGGAAGCTTGGAATGCCAAAACAAGACGTTTTCTGCATCAAACCAGAGCAGGCCACCAAGACCGCGAAGAGCGGCGAGTCCCTTCAGAAAGGCGCGTTTGTCATAGAGGGGAAGGTGGATTATATCGAGAACAAGGTCAACCTGGCCGTAGGCGTAGACAAAGATGGCAGGATAATGGCCGGGCCAGTCGAAGCAGTGTCAGCCCACTGCAGCAAGTTTGTCGAATTGCTACAAGGTGACAAGAGGCCAAGCGACATAGCCAAACAGATCAAGCACAAACTCGCAGGAGGGGACCTAGACGAGATAGTGCGATCCTTGCCAGCCGGAGAATTTAAATTCAAGGAACTCGCGAAAAAGCGGGCATGATCACAAGCGCCCAGATGAGACGAATAGAGGCTCTTTCTGAAAAGCACGGCATGTCTAAATTGAGATTGATGGAGAACGCCGGAAAGGCAGTGTTCTCCCTCCTTGACAGATGGTTCCATCTAAGTGATTGCTACGTAATGATCTTCTGCGGAGGAGGCAACAACGGAGGAGACGGGTTTGTCGCGGCGAGATACCTGGCTCGAAAGACCGGGGTAACAGTATTATTGTTTGGAGATGAGACAAAGCTTCCGCCAGAAGCCGCTGCCAATCTTGCGCGGATACAAGATGATAATCGGATCGAGATATTGAGGCAAGGAGACCTATCTGAAGAATCAGTCATACGATTAGCAAAGAGGATCACACCAAATAAACCGATATTATTAGACGCGATGCTAGGAACTGGAGTCAAAGGACAATTACGAGATCCTATCGCTTCAGGCATATTGCTCTATAATAGACTGCACGGAAAGAAGGTCGCGATAGATATCCCATCCGGCATAGACCCCGATACTGGAAAGGCCGCCGGGATGATAGCAATAAGCGACAAAGTGATCACGTTCCACGACACAAAACCAGGCCTTGGCAGGTTCCACGATGTGATCATCGCAGATATCGGAGTCCCGATGGCAGCAGTGAGAGAATCTACAGGGCGCCACAACCGCAGAACAGGAATGATCCCAAAGATCAACTGGCCCTGGAAGAGCGTCAAAGAATCCAGATCGCCAAAACCGGTGAAAAGATGAGATATGTGAAGCCTTCTGACTTGAGATTGAAGAAAAGGAATCCAAGATCCCACAAAGGAGATAACGGCCGAGTGCTTGTAATCGGCGGATCTGAAGAGTATGTAGGCGCTTGCGCACTGGCGGGATTAGCAGCCATGCGGGCAGGATGCGATTGGGTGACTGTGGCAGCTCCATCAAAAGTGGCATGGGCGATAAACTGCCTGACACCTGACTTGATCACCGTGAAACTGCCTGGAAAACAGTTTGCCCCAAAACACATCGGGCCGCTCAAGCGATTGATAAGAAAACACGACGTTGTGCTGATAGGGAATGGGATCGGGACTGCTCCATCTACTCGAAAACTTGTGCATATGGTGATTCGGGAATGCAACAAGATTCCAAAGATGATGGTAATCGACGCTGACGCGCTTAAAGCGATCAGAATCGATGAACCCAAAATAGCGATCATGACCCCTCATGCAGGCGAGATGAAAGCGCTGCTTGATAACTCAAAGGCGGGAAAAACGCCCGCATCAGAGAAAGAATGGAAGAAATTGCAGAAAAGGCTGGGGTCAAGGGTCATCGTCTTGAAGGGGCCGATTGATGTAATCGCCAACGGATATTGGATCCTAGCCAACCGGACCCACCACCCTATCATGACTGTAGCAGGGACAGGAGATGTGCTAGCAGGATTATGCGCAGGATTCCTTGCGCAAGGCTATCCGATATTCACAAGCGCAGTAAACGCAACTTATCTCAACGGCCTGACCGGACTTGGACTTGCAAGACGAAAAAAACCAACCGGACTTTTAGCCAGCGATCTGGTGAGAGACATCCAGGCCGTGCTGAATAGCTTAAAGACGAAAAGACGCATCATATTGAAATAGTGCGGAAGAATATTGAATTATATATCACATTATAGAATAACGTGGGAACCATGGAAACTATACGTTCATTGAGGTCAAAGGCAAAAACGATGGGGCCGACGGCCCAGATAGGAAAGAACGGATTGACGCCACACATAATCCATCATCTAAAGACAATGCTCAAAGCAAGGAAGCTCATCAAGATCAAAGTATTGCCAAGCGCTGAGCCAGGCGATAGGAAGACGTATGGAGAGAGGTTGGCAGGCGCGCTAGGAGCCCGGCTAGTGGACGTCATAGGACACATGATCGTCCTGCAGGATATACCTGGGAAAGGACCGGACATCTAGGTCAAAGATACAGAAGATCGAGATCGCATTTCTTTGTATTTGAGCGATGAGAATTCTTAAGGAGGATTCCCAAAGGGAATCCTCGGGC
>JBBSWF010000136.1:0-68062 GCA_038046365.1 Nanobdellota archaeon | reverse complement strand
AGCAAACTTTCTCATTCTTCAATCGAAAATCACGGACCAATCTTACTGTCTCTAAGTATCGTAAGTTCTATATACACATGCATCTGGAACCTGTTAGGAGCCTTATGGTTCGAGTCGTAAGGTGTATTTAAAAAATGCAAGAGGTGTTTTTATGGTAGACACATTGAATTGGAAGGGATTGGCCATATCGTTTGGGATCGTCAACGGCGTCCTGCTTTTTGTGAGCGCGTTGCTTGCTTGGGCGAACGTGAGTTTTCTTTGGTGGAATGCGCAGACCTTTGGGATGCTCGCCGCGTGGTATACTGTCTTGACTCCTACTCTCGCTGGGGCTCTTTTCGGCCTTGTCGTGGGTGCGTTGTGCGGTGCGTTGTGCGGATGGATTCTTGCTGGCCTGTACAACTGGTCGAGTGCGCGATGGGGATGATTCCAGTTTTCCGTGTTTTTTTCAATTTGTCTTCTATTTTTTCGTAAGTTCTATAAACCAGTCTTCCCAAATCGGTTGATTGTGAATCTGCGATGCGTATAGAGATAGACACAAGTGCCGACTCCAAGGACTCGATAAAGAAAGTCATCAGGCTTCTCCACGACCTGACTGATGAGCCTCTCTCTAATTACTCCTTGAGCCAGTCTTCTCCTCTTCCTGCTCCGTCGCAGGCCTCTCCGTCTGAAGGTTTCTTCAATCTGTTCGGTCCGGCCGACGCGCCTGCAAGCCCTCCGGCCCAAGCACCATTGGCGCAGTCCACTGCCCCTGCTTCGCAAGATGGTTTTTTCGACATCTTCAAGACAGACGGTTCATCTCAGGCCCAGCCGCCCTCAAGCCGTGTCGATCCTTATGAAGACAGCGTCTCACGGACGATCGACGAGGAATACGATGACCTTGCTCGCCTGGCAAAGAAGCGTCAGGATTCGGCAGCTCAGAAGGCCCCAGAAGTCCGTAAGAAGTTCCAGCTCCCTGAGGATCAGATAAGCGTCATTGAATACTGATCAGGCTATCTTCTCACTAACATAAACACTTATTAACCCTCTGGCCAAACCCCCTCTCATGGAGTGGGGTGTATTAAAGCATGATGTACTCCAGGGCGTGCTGCCGTCGCAGCAATTGAAGGCCTTGGTCGAGTCCGGGGTCATAATGTCCCCCTTGCCGTTATCAGATACTTCCATCCAGCCTGCGTCAATGGATCTGCGTCTAGGGAAAAAGGGCTGGAGGGTTCCGGCTGCTTTCTTGAACACAAGCAACATGAATATCAGCGAGCGGCTCGCCGAATACGAGAATACATACTACACTCTTGATCTCTCAAAGCCAGCCTTTCTTGAGGCCAGAAAGACTTACGTCTTTGAGGTGATGGAGTCGATCAATTTCCCAAAGCACATCCGTGCGCGCTCTAACCCTAAGTCCTCCACTGGCCGGGCCGACACTTTCGCCAGGCTGATCGCCGATGGCAGCAAGAATTTTGATATCATTCCAGATGGATACCGTGGCAAGCTCTATGTCCTTGTCTTCCCCATCTCTTTCGACCTCATCGTCAAGGAAGGTCTTGCTCTAAATCAGATCCGTTTGCAGGCGTACGATCCTCCGAAACTCACCACGTCCCAGATAGAGGGTATCTATGACAAGTATCAGATGATGTTCTACAAGGACGGCACGCCCATCCCGCGTGAATGCGCGCATATACATGACGGCGGGCTTTTCTTGACTATAGACCTGTCCGAGACTATCGTGGGTTACAAGTCTAAGAAGAACTGTCCGCCTCTCGACCTAACCAAGGTGGGCTGCCATGATGTGCCTGATTATTGGGAACCTGTTCGCCGTCCAAATAATGGCCGCTTGATTCTTGATCCTGATTTCTTCTATATACTCAAGTCCAAGGAGCTGATCCGGATTCCCACGTCCCACGCCGCCGAGATAATTGATTTCCATTCAGGCATCGGTGAGTTCCGATCCCACTATGCCGGTTTCTACGATCCTGGTTTCGGGTATGGCAAGTCTGGTGAGATCAAAGGCGCGGCCACGGTTTTTGAGGCGCGTGTCAGGGACACTCCTATGGAGGTCGAGGATGGCCAGACTTTCTGCAAGATCGTCTTTGAGAAGATGTCTGCGATCCCAGAGATCGCTTATGGGGTGGATATCAAGTCTAACTATCAGGGCCAGACTGGCGTGCGTCTTGGCAAGCATTTTAGGGTGTGAGTGTCTGAACTGTCGGTTATTGGGCTTTCTTATACGATTGGCTGCTGATGGCCTTTTTAAACATCTTTGATTTAGTCCGTTCATGGATATCTGGACATTCGAGCGTTTCGCGAAATGGGTGAAGGATTCGCAGCCCGAGCTGGACAAGGCGTGGCAGCAGGCTCAGAAGCCTGGCGTGGTTGAGGGTACTGCATGTCCTCGGGCGAAGTATATGATATCCGCCTCCAATCTCTTCAAAGATCAGGTAGCATTGGACCGGTTTCATCCGCGTTATGACAATTCCCAGTTGTTCTTGACTTCTTCAATCGATGAATCGATGGATATGTTTGCAAGCCAACGCTTCAAGACGACTTTGGAAGAGGCCGGCCGTAGTTGTCCTCTATGGTGGGACGAGCCTATAGATGAGTTGGTCTCTCCACGCTACATTCGTATGGACTCCTCAAGCGGCGTGATGAGCCTTCAAGTCTACGAGGAGATCGCTGGTGTCGATGGATTCATCTGCACTGAAGACTTCTGGAAAGGTTTCGTCGCAGCATCAGGTGATGGGATTCCAGTGCGTTGCAGGATGGATCGCAAGGACGTCGCCCCTAACTTCAGATTGCCGATGAGGACCACCGTACTGATCAACCCTTATGCGAAGCGGTGTTTCAAGAGCCAGCGGGATAACGATCGTATGATGGAGGATCTGACGATGGGATTGATGGGTGCTTGCGTCTCCAAAGGTATAGGTGCGCTGTATTCCAGCCGCGGCACGTCGGATCATTATGTCATCAATCTTCCTTCCAATACACTGTGAAAATATTTTCTCTCGTGGAGCTTCTTTACTATCCCAAGACAGGGAAGATTTAAATAACTGTTATAACTATAGTTATAATCAATGGTCGAAATCGATCTTGAGCAGTTCAGGAAGTCGGCTGAGATCACTTTCGATCCGCATGTATTCATCCGGCAGGCTGAGCGGAATTTCGACATAGATTTCGTCGAGGAGACAGTGCGGACAGGCAGCGTCCTCCTGGAGAAATCTGCGCCTCCAGGTAAGATATGCCTGACAAAATATCATGGCAAAGAACGGATGACTTATGTGGTCATAGTGGTCGTCCATCAGACATTCATCGAGGTGAAAACGACATGGCTCCAGAAAGGAAGATAACTTGTGACTGTGGTAGGCAACTTGAGGAGAGAGAGATCTCTATGGGTCACGTGCTCACCAATGCGCTCGTTTGCCCAAGATGTGCTTTCACGACACTCACCAAAGAGCAGGCGAAGGTCTTCCAGAGACGGCTTGAGATGCATAGTGCTGTGGATCAGGAGAAGCCGGTGATCAAGATAGGTAATAGCATGGGGATAACACTCCCTGAGAAGCTAAGGGATTTCGGTCTTAAAGTAGGGAACAAGGTGAAGCTCGAGGCGATTAATGAGAACTCTTTCAAGGTTGAGTTGTTGTAGGTGGCCTTCCTGGCTCCACTGTTCTCCGCCGACTGTCTCACAGCTCAAACACTTTCCCGTTCTTGCTGACATTCATCAGCTTGGTCTTGCCGACTTTCATCTCAAGCCCTTCTGCTTCGTGGATGTGTCCGCATAAAGCGATTGTCGGTTTGAATTTGTCTATCGCAGCTCGCACTCCTGCTGATCCGGGGAATCCGAAGATGTCGATGTCTGAACCGAGCGGGTGCATGTGTGATATCATCACTGTCTTTGTGGCTCCTTTGACTTCGTAGAACGCTTTGTTCAATGTAGAATAGAGATCATCTTCGCTCATCACCGATAGCCCAAATGGCGCCCCTCCGCATCCGACGAACGCGATGTCTTCATATTGCACGGCGGTCCCGTGGACGTTCCGCGCGCCATATCTTTCAGCCAGGAAATCAGTCACTGCGACTGAATCGTGGTTGCCAGGTATCAAGAACACTTTCTTTCCTTGTGAAACGAACGGTCCGAGAAGACCGTCGACGTTCTCATCGTCGTTTGTTATGTCTCCGCATAGGATGACTAGGTCTACGTTCTCGTCGACGGCTCTTTTCGCAAGTTTCTGCGCGAGTCGCGAGTCTCCGTGTAGGTCTCCTGCTGCGAGTATCTTCATAGAACAGTTACCTCTTGTTTTTCCTGTTCGGAATATCGGTCGGTGGTTTAAAAAGCTATTGTATGGTCAGATTCTCTTTCTCGACCCTGTTGATCCGATCCTCACCGGACATCCGCCCCACATTATTATAAGCCAGCCAGGCCTCCATCGACTAGATGAAGTCTATCACTATCCCTCGTCCCACTGCGGACGCGACCACGAATCTCGCCCTTGACACTATCTCGATAGGCAAGCAGGCTCTGATCTTCGTCAACACAAAGCCGTCCGCGGAGAAGGAGGCGGAGGAGATCGCCAAGAAGTCGAAGAAGCGCAGTCCAGATCTCATGGCTCTCGCAGAAGACGTCAGAAATGCCCTCTCAAAGCCGACGAAGCAGTGCGAGCGTCTTGCTTGGTGCGTCGAGCGCGGCATCGCTTTCCATCACGCGGGCCTTGCGTCGAAGCAGAAGGATATTGTCGAGGAAGCTTTCCGTAGTGGAAACATCTCTATCATCTGCTCGACTCCGACCCTTGCCGCCGGTCTCGACCTCCCTGCGTACCGCGCCATCATCAAGGATCTCAAGCGCTATGGCGGCTCTTTTGGCATGACTAGCATCCCTGTCCTTGAGTATCTTCAGATGGCCGGACGCGCGGGCCGCCCGAAGTTCGACACGAAAGGAGAGGCTATTTGCATCGCGAAGAGTGATTCCGAGAAGAATGATATCTACTTCAAGTACGTCACTGGCGAGCCTGAGGCCATCTACTCGAAGCTGGCTGTCGAGCCTGTCCTCCGGACTTACCTTCTCTCATTGATCTCCACAGGTTTCGTCTCGACTGACGATCAGATAATGGAGTTCTTCTCGAAGACCTTCTGGGCCCACCAGTTCCATGACATGGCTGAATTGTCCGCCATCATCGCAAAGACCTTGCGCATGCTCGAGGAGTGGGGATTTCTTGAGTCCACCATGGGTAAAGTCACATCCGGATTCATATCAGCAGACGAGATCCAGACTCAATCCTACAAAGCCACGCAATTAGGCCGGAGGGTCAGCGAGCTGTACCTAGACCCTTACACCGCCCATCATTTCTGCACAGGCATCAAGAAGTGCAAGGCAGTGGAGCTAAACGAGGTCTCTTTCCTCCAGCTCGTTTCAGGCACTCTTGAGATGCGTCCTGCCCTCACTGTCCGGACAAAAGAATATGATCTGTTGCAGGAGAAGAGCGCGCTTGTCCAGCCGTACCTGCTCCATAACGAGCCTTCATTGTACGATTCAGATTATGATGAATTCCTGGAATCGCTCAAATGCACAATCCTTTTATCAGAATGGATCGATGAGAAGGACGAGCAGTTCCTTCTTGAGACGTATAATGTCCGTCCTGGCGAGCTTCGAGCAAAGCTTGAGGTCGCCAACTGGCTTTTGTTCGGCGTCGGTGAGCTCGCCCGCATCATGGGCCATCAGGAGATCCTCAAACATGTCAACAAGACCAAGATGCGCCTCAAGTATGGCGTCAAAGAAGAGCTTCTCGCGCTTCTCAAGCTCGAAGGCGTCGGCCGTGTCAGGTCGCGCAAGCTCTTCCACGCAGGACTAAAGGACTTGGGCGTCCTCAGGGATTGTGATCTCACCACTCTTTCCCAGCTTGTCGGGCCTAGTCTTGCCGCGTCGATTAAGCAGCAGCTCGGCGTTGAGGTTGGCATCGTGCCGAGGGGCACGAGGAAGGGCCAGCTCTCATTGAAGAAGTATTGAATGCCCCCGAGAAGACATATCGCACGGCAAGTAAGCTCTAAACGCTCACTTGCTCTGTGCAAGGGATCTAGGGATTTTATAGGGGTGGTAGTATTTATTTTTTGTGGATTTGTGTCTTTTCTTCAGCTTGTTTTTTGACTAGTTCCCACAATTGATTGATAACTGTGTCTGGGATTTTTTCTTTGAGGTCTTGCTGTAAGGCTTCTAAGAATTCACCAAGATTGAATATTGCCTCTGGACGTCCGAGAATGACTTGGTTTTGAGCCTCTTTGATGATAATATTCCAGTCTATGTTTCTGCTCAAGATTATACTCCTTACATCATCTTTGTCTTTGAGCCTGCTTGTGGCACATTTCATAAGGATTAGGTCGTGAATGTTAGCTATCTTGAGGGTTAACTTGTCTCCAAATTGATGTGTGTCTGCTGCTCTTTGTTGCATATTCTTTGAGAAGGTGAAATCAATGACATCACGTACAAATAGGTCTAATCGTTCATCTCCTCTTGTTAGCATGTCGGGTTTGTTTTTCTTGTTGCCATATATTTTGACGGCATCCATTTTTTGGTATCCCATCGCTTGTGCTGCATTCATAAGTAGGTCTTTGCTTTCTGTGTCCTCGAAGACCAGATCAACGTCAAGCGTAGACTCTTTGAGGCCTAAGAACATCATTGCTGTCCCGCCTACTGCGTAGGCGGTTATTGGCTTTTGTAATTCTTTTGATAGGTCAAGTAGCAGTTTTTGTTGTTTATCAATTGAAATCATGGTATTCCTCTAAATCTGTTTTGTTGAATGGTAGGTATATCTTCCACTTGTTTTCAATCTTTTGGAAATCTTTGGATTGTAATCCTGGGATTGTGTATTCAAAGGGGTAGTTTTCTTTGGGTTGAGCATTTTTCATGAATCGTTTTGGCATTCGTTTGCTTCTTTTTAGTATCAGTCTTGTCAGGTCATACAGCGCACCGACTTGTCTTTCGATTCGATTTGTCTTACTTAGGTGATATAGCTCGGACCAATCGGTCACTTTTCTGAATAAGATTAAAGATGCAAGGATTGTTCGTAGGCTTTTGGTCTTAATTGCAAAGACAATCGTTTCTTCAATGCTAGGTGTCCTGCCATATATCTTATACTCATTTGGGGGTGAGATCTTTATCGGGGAGTTAGGATTGATGATCTCATAGTAACTTACCCCCTTGAGTTTATTCTTTAGAGAAATGTTGTAGATCCGGGTTTGATCGCTTCTTTTGTGTGTTTTGACATATCCGCTCTTACGAAGTTGATAGATAGTTTGAATGGCTTTTGATTTGTTGATACCAAGAATGGACATTACAGAGTCTATCGTCTGTACACCTTCAAGTTTACGTACCATATCTATCTGAAACATAGGTTAAATGTAGCTTCAAATATATATAAAGGTTGTCATTTATGATAGTGCCTAATATCAAATGTAGCCTTAAATATATATAAATGACATCGAAATGTATATAAATGACACCGGCTTCGTAAGTGTTCAGGTGACTTAGATGGCGTACAAAACACTGAAAGAGTACCACATAAGAAAAGGTAGCTTCCCAATTAAGGTGAGCTTAACTACTTGGGATAATGAGGATCCTTTCATAGATTTGTATTCTGGCGCCCCTTCAAAAGATGGAAAATCATACAAACATAATCACCTGCAAGGATCAGCTCAGCCTACAGGATGGAGTGCTAACTGTGCCCACTTGGATGTTTCTGTTGAGTTGTTAAACAAGTGTTTCAGATGCCCCCTCTTCGGTTGACTGGTTAGCAATCATCTGTTCGATCTCTTCCAATCGTTCTGGATCGAGGCTGATCTGAAGTCCGTAGGGGGTCTTCTTTGCGATGATGAATCCGTCTTTGATGAGTTCCTCCGCAGCTTTCTTGACTTCGCCGGTCGCATGGCCCGGGACTCCAGTCATTACGTGTTCGAAGGCGGTGTGTTTCCCGCCGATGATCCTTCGACGGAATAGTTTACGCAGGACCAGTGGCTTGTAATCCATGCCAACCTGCAGCCATATTCCTATTTCAACCTTTGTTCGAAGACTTCAATTTAAAACATCGAAAAGTTTAAATACAAACTAACCAATTAATATGTTATGGAACAGACATCCTTCAGGCTAGTATTTGGGGATTCGCCAGTGGTAAAGGTCCTTGATTTTTTCATTGACAACCAGGAATTTGACTACAGTCTGACAGATATCGCAAATGGTGCTGGTATCGCATGGAGTACCCTGCATGAGTTTTGGCCTGATTTCGTGAAAGTCGGCCTTGTTGTGAATACCAGAAAGATCGGCAGAGCTGAGCTCTATAAACTGAACGTCGCTAATCCGCTGGTCAAGAAGCTCATCGAGATCGATATGTTAGTGTCGAAGCAGGTGGTCGAGGCGAATGTGGAGAAGGTCATCGCATGATCTTCTCCATCAAATCAGCAGCTTTTCTTTGAGTCGTTTGAAGACTTGGTTGATCTCGATGCCTAATATGATCTCAGGGAATAGATTTTGGTAGTTTCGGAGGTATCGATTAAGTTCTTCATTGGTTTTGACAAATATAGTCACTATGACTTCATTTGCCCCTCCCATCCGGCTAACATGGCGGACGTGGATGTCATCAGCAAGTGCTTTTAGGAGCATTTGAAGTCTTTTATTGTCATGTAATAAGTGTTTGATCACGAGAACATACTTAGAGTACCCTAATTTGAAGTAGTCTAGTGCAGCGTAAGTCGTGATGAACACTTGTTTTTCCCGTAGTCGGTTCATGGCAAAACGAACGGTTTCTGGGGGGATATTCAATGTTTTTGAGATCGCTACTGCGCTTGCTCGTCCATGGTCGTCTAAATATGACAATAGCTTCTTTTCCTTGTCTGTGATGATTAGGGTGTCTAGCCTCTTCTCAAGCGGTGTGATCGTGGCATAGGGATCCTTGAAAGCTTTGAGTTCTTCACCGATGAGCTGTGTGAATTTGATCTGTTCAAGGGCAAAGAGGCTTTTGTATTCTTTGAGGTGGCGTGCAACCCGGGAAAGCAGGTCATCGATTATTTTGGCAAAGATGAATATATCTGCCGCATAGATTATGAGGATGAAATCCCAATTTCCACTCGATTCCCAAACAACCCCGACATTTTGGTGCTTAGTGAATATCTCTATGAATCTGTTCTCATCATGTTCACTCATAGTCGTGAATTTGAGGAATACAAAGAATGTCTTGATGTTGATTTTCAATTCATCAGGGTAGATTCCGTACTTCCGTATGACTCCACTTTCTTCGAGCTTTCTGATACGATATCCGACCGCTTCAACCGATAGTCCCACCCGTTTTGCTATTTTAGTATTTGGGGTTCGGGCATCTGTGCAGAGTATGCCAAGAATCTTCCAGTCTTTGAGATCGAGTTTGATGTCTTCCACAGGGTGACTGATCAAATAATCTTTATAAATCTTATCATAGATCACATAAAACGTAATATTAATCTTAATTTTTACCTAATTTCCTATAAACTGTACCTAAATTTTAAGTATAACAAAAATGTAATTACCTCTTGATGATGATTAGCGCACAGGCAATTCATTTGCAAGGGTGAGGCCTCATGGATAATGAAAATAAGAACGAAAAGCGGTATCGGATACTTGTAGTGGATGAACATGAGTGGGCTAGGCGCGATTGCCCATACTATTCTACGATGAGAAATCTCCAGGAATTTTACGGGAAGACGCGTCAGCGGAGGGAAACGCTTACGAAAACTCTGGATGATTATGCTTCACATCTTGAAGTCGTTAATTGTTATTATCAGGCCAAGGTGCTTCTAAATGCCACAGATACAAGACCGCAAACGAGACCGGATGCTATCCCATACGACGTCCTTCTTACAAGCTTAAACTTATCGTTTGCTCAAGGAAGTGGCGAAATAGACGCTGATGGTTGGAATGTGAGCCTTAGGTCGTATGGATACGACCTGATCTTCGATGCCGCGAGACTTGGCGTGCCTTTTATAGGATGTTGGATAAACAATCATCCTCTAAGCGGCAATCATGGATATGGGATGGACGAGAAGGATGTGGAGAGGTTTACTGTGAATAGCAGCGTTTTAGTTTACTGTCACTGGGCGTCTTTTCCAAGGATGTGGCACATGGATCCTGATGTTCTTCTAAGAGAAACTGCCGGGGCCAATATCTATGATCAGGCACGCAACTCCGGGAAAGGACAACTCTTGGCGTGTAGGGATCTGGTTAAAAACTGGCCTGCGTTGCTAAATGAGCTGGTGAAGGACATCGACGGACCGCTCCGATTAGAGAAGCTAGAGGGCCATTTAACACAGATATAATCCCTCTATTTTTCTCCTCGGGGTTCGTCGTGAACCCCCTTAGAAGATATACAACGCTCCCGCCGAGATTCCGCGAAGCACGAAGTGCGAGCGGGACCAGAAGGCCCTCAGTCCTTCTGTGGACTTCGAATCGAGGTGGTTGGGGTAATGGCTGATCTAAGAAATTCAACGCTCCCGCCGAGATTCGAACTCGGGTTATAGCCTCCGCAGGGCTATGTCATATCCAAGCTAGACCACGGGAGCAATATATTCGACAGAATCGGGTCGCCTTTTTAAGGTTTCGTCAGAGGACGTGTTAAGCGCCCTCCGGTCGAGCGTTGAATCGTTTTGTTTGTGATGGGCTGATTTTCGTCGAAAATCAGCCGACGAGAGAAGTTTTGGGGTTCACACGCGAGAAGGCGCTTAACACGTTCTAGTCAGCGAAACGTTTAATTACCCTATTCCCCGGTTCCGTCTGTTATGCTCGATTTCGCCTCAGCCTTCAAGCGGCCGTTCTCCTCTTGGAGGCGGTTCTCCATTCAGGCTTTCCTCTCGATCTTCCCCTGGTCTTACATCCTGTTCCCGCTCAGCTGGGGCTATCTTTTCGAGTGTGTCGAGGCTTCGTTGGCTGGTGAGGATGGCCTTCCTGGATGGTTCAACTTGCTCCATCTTGTCCTCAATGGCTTGGCATCGATGTCAGTCGTCCTTTTTTTCATGCTTCCTGGCCTCTTGATCACTGTTTTCTCTTATCCGGGCAGGAATCCGTTCGATGTCGCGGACCAGCCTTTCTTGCCGACGCTGCTCGTAGGGTCCATACTGCTGCTCCTCGCGTGCTATCTATTGGCTGCTGCCATCCTTGTAGCGGCGGCAGAAGGTGACTGGAAGTTCGCGTTCTATCTCAACAAGGTATCATCTGTCGCTTTTACCAAGGACTATCTGATAGCCGCGGCATCGTCTTTGGTCCTTGCATTGGCGGTCTTTGGCATCCTGTTCTGGGTCGGCACCTGGACTTTCCTTCCAGGGTGGGTCGGCATGTCTTTCCTTGCCTTGCTCGGTGGCGTCCTTGGGGCGTATAGCGGGATCGTCTCTATGACGCTGTTTGCTTTGGCTTATCACGGATCGCATTAGTCATTGAATCGGAGGTGTCGCTAGGCCTCAAATCCCTTTTTTAAGGTTCGCAACACCTTTAAAAAGCGGATTATTCTAGTGCCCCAATGGTTCCTAGATCCCTGTCCCCTATCTATATAGGTCGTGGTTTGGAGGCGCGATTGCGCTCAAGTGCGCCTGACTCCAAGGTCGGCTTCCGGAGGGGGCACCTGTTCTATGCTGATTTTGATGATTTGCCTTTTGTTTTTCTTCACAAGCCATCCGATGCAGATTCTAGGCTTTCAAGATTCGCCTGTCTGTACGTCCCTTTCGGTGGTCTGGTCCCTTATGCCTGCCTGGATGATATCTCTGACCCAAGCATTGCGGAGTTTGTGGACTTCTCACGGTTCTGTTCAGCGGTCGTTCCTATTGTCGATAAGCTCCTTCTGCTGCGTCCTGGCTCGATGCGTCTTTATGTCTGCTCCTCTAGGGGTGCTGTCCCGTCTGCTATTGATGTATCTAGGAATCTAAATATCTTTGAAGAGTCTAAGCGGGCGGGTTACGAGCGTTGGATGGCCTCATCTGTATCAAGGCTTATGTACGGGTTTGATGCCACTAAAGAACTTTTCAAGTCCAATGCCTGCGCTGGGATTGTGGATCAGCAGCTATCCAATGAGCGCCTAGGATTTGACTATCTGTTCAAGTGTTTGGGTGATGTTTAGATGTACCTTGAGAGGACAGGCGATCTGTTCACTTGCAGCGCCGACGCCATCGGCCATGGCTGCAACTGCCAGGGCCGGATGGACGCAGGTATCGCCACGATGTTCAAGGAGAAGTATCCTGCGATGTTCGAGGAGTATAAGTCTCGATGCGTGTCAGGTGATTTCAAGCCGGGTGATGTGTTCTTCTATCGCAGCAGCGTCAGTCAGTTGCCTCATGTGGTCAACATGGCTACTCAAAAAGACCTAGTCGGCGCCTCGCTTGACAATATTGAGTCTTGCTGCGAGAAGATCTTGGACAATTATGTCTCATGGGACATCAGGAGATTGGCCCTGCCTTGCATAGGCGCCGGTTTGGGCGGCCTTGATTGGGAGGATGTGCGCGAGGTCTTACAGGACTTCTTCAGGTATTCCGACCTCGAAGTCATAATCTATCATAAACCCTGAAGTGGCCGCTCCTAATCGTGCTATTGCTTCTTGATCCTGAGGTTTTTCTCTCAAGTCCACTACGTCCATATCGGATATGAGGTAAGTGTCTATTCCCTCTTCCACCGCTAGTTTGAACGGCTTAGCCTTCTCTGATTTCACCCATATCTTCTCAATGGGGGCGATGAACCTGATTTTTATCACCGCCTCTGTGCTCGCTGCTCCGAGGGTCTTCTTTATCTCATCCTGAGTATTCCCAGCCATCCTTCCTGGTTCTGCGACGTAGGTGAATCCATCCACCCCTGGCGGTATCGCTTCATTTCTGGCGAATGCCATCGCCGACTCCCAGCTTGTGTACTGCTCGCCTGTTATCGTGGCCATGTCCCCTTTGATGGTTATCCCCTGGACTGGTTTTCCGTCGACTAGCAGGCGGTTCCCGCTGACCTGCAGGGTCATCTTGTGCTGCTCTGCCCCTCCTTTCGCGATCACGTCGCGCATCGGTATGTATCCCCTGCTATTGGTCTTCGGGACCTTTTCACTGACAGTAGGCGCTATCGCGACCGATGTCTCTGCCTGTGCCGGTGGGATCGTCTGCATTTCAGCGAGTCTTTTCGCCAGCGCGTCGGCCGCTGCAGGGTAGCTTTCGGAGTATGTGTAGGTGTTTGACACCTCTTTCTTGTACTTGAGTAAGGCGTCCTGTATGGGTTTTAATGTGTCTTCGGTCTGCTCTGCCAGAAGCTTGTCTTTGTTAGCATACCATGCTTCTTTCATCAGGTTGTATGTTTCTGTCTTCTGCGCTGCCTCTACATGATCTTTTAGTATGCCTATCGCCGATCCGGTCTCGACCTGGCTTATCATAGCGTCGACGATGTCTGCGAGTTTCAGGGCATAAGCTTTCGCTTCGTCTTTTTCGCCTATCAACATCTTCAAGGCGATCCTGTCGAGCAGGTTAGATATTAGGTCTCCCACGTACTGTGTTATCTCTATATGCGGTTTTCCATCAGCGTCGATGAAGAACACGTTCCCTTGTTCATCGGTCTGGATCAGCTCTTGTAATGTCTCTAATGTCCTGCCTGTCGCCTTGGTTAGATACTTGTCCAGATTTGTTTTGATCAATTCGGTCTTCTCTATCGGCTTGAATCGCGCGCTCTCAGGCTCTGCTTGCTCCGGCATTACCCTCTGCACTTCTTCCAGCTTCTTCGACAAGGCGTCCTCCAGCTTCTTGCCTTGCAGCCCAAGTGATTCAAGCCTCGCCTGTAGTTTTGCTGTCGCGACCTCCATCGGCGTCATGGGATTGCCCGCTTCAGTCTGCATCGCGCTCTCGACTAACGCTTCCTGGACTATTGATTCAGGTTCTATCGCTCTCATCTTGGCTATCATCGTTCGTGGGTATTCGAGCAGGAATCGCGGTGTATCTGTCGATTTCATTCTCAGTGTGAATTTTGTTCCGATTACGTTTCCGTCCGGGTCTTTGACCTGCTCTATGCTTACTGGCGGCTTGTATTTTGCAGCGGTTTCCTTGGTTTTCCAGTCTATTTTTGTTGTCCAGCCTCCGCTATGTTTCATTTCTTCGACTACTCCAAAGAGTCCTATTCCATGCTCGCCTTCTTCTTCTACTTTTGTGGTGACGCCTTTTAGCAGTATGCTGTGGATGACTTCATAATCTGTCAATTGGTCTTGCGGGGAGTCCGCAGCAAATATTCCAATATCCCTTAATTTTTGTCTGACTTCTGATATCGTTTTCCATTTTTTTTCAAGGTTTTTCCTGACTGTCTCGATGTCGATTCCTCCTGCGTTGTCCTGGTAGGTGACTTCTATTTCTTTAGTTGAGGGGTCGTAATCTGCCTTTACGCTGTTTTTAAGTGTGCGTGTTGGTTCGCCTTTTAGTCTGGCGTTCTGGTTGTATGTGTCCATTGCCCTCTTTGAGTTGGCTGCGAAGTTTTGCAGGGATTTGGTTATTGAGGCCTGTGTCTCTGTATCTTTGACGTTTTCGCCGATCTCGAAGGTGTCGAGGCCGAACTCTCTGGCCGATTCGCTGATTTGCTCTTTTATTTCTTTGGGCTCGAACTCTGTTAAGTAGACTATGGCATTTTTGGTTTTTAGGTTTCCATCTAAGATAGAATCTAGCGTGTTCTGTTGTTTTCCACTCAATTCTTTTCGGTATGGTTGAATTGCTAAATAGTTCCTTGTTAATATCTCATTAAGCGCCTGAATTTGGTGAGCATATAGTAGTAGTAATCCAGGTCGACTTTGTTTGCTGAAATCCCATTCCTTTCCTGACCGGACCATCTCTACAAGCTCGTTCAGTTTGTTAGTTTGGATGGTAAGCTCTCGTTCAAGTAATTTTTGTGTTTCTTTGTCCTCTCTTAGCATATATGTGTAACCGGTTACTATATTCATCGGATTTAGTATATCGTGCCAAAATGATATTAGTTGCGACCTCAGATCCTCAGGACTTGCCAGGTACATAAGCATCATCTTCTTTTGTTGTCCGTCACTCAGCGAGAACTCTTTTTGCAGCTGTTTCGTGTGAGTCTCTACCATGACGCGGGTAGTTTCCAAGTCTGTGAGGGTGTCATCGATCTCCGGTCTGATCTCTTGTTTTATTCCGACTGATCTTTCAAAGTTGCCCATCTCCTCAGATAGGCTCTCGAGGTAGTCCATAAGCTCTGATATGTGCCCTGCTTCGGTCATCTGCCGAATCTGCGCGGCTATTCCATCGGTCTCTATGCATTCTCCGCCAGCGCATCCTGTGATGCCATCTTTCTTTGAGAAACGGTCAGCGAGCGCCAGCGCCTTCTTTTTCGAAAGCTCCTCTTGTGATCGGATGTCACTCTCCCTTCTGGCGTCTTCTCTGATAGTGTCTGCAGCATTCTTGAGCTGCGTCTTGACTCTCGATTCGCCTTCCTCGCGCAGCATCATGTCAGTCAGTTCTTTTGCCGCTTCTTCGCTTCCCATCAAAACCAGGTATACTATCGCCCCGCTCCTTGCTTGTGCTTGCGGGGTGTCTTCCTTTGCGCCTAGGTTCCTTGAAACCGAAGCTAGTGCCGCTGGTTCTATATCTCGTATCGCGTGCACTCTTGCTGAATAGAAAGCTAGGTTTGCCAGTCCGTCGTCTCCTCGAATGAGTTCTTTGAGTGAGGCGACCGCCTGCTCTGTTCCTATCTTGGCGATCATCTCTACCTCCCATTGCGCTTTCAGTGGTTCCCGGGTGTCTTTGTTGATCTGGTACACACGCTCAAGCAGCGCTTTCACCGCCTCGTCTCCTGCGTTCATGAGCGCGGTCTCATCATGGATCGCCATAGCTGCGTTTATGTCGCCTTTCTGCGCCAGGTCGCTTAGCGCCTTGCGTAGGGCTTCCGAGTTAGCCTGCCTCGCCATCTCTAATCGTGCCCTGCCTATCTCGCTGGCGGGTATCTTCCAGTCCTCATTCTTGGCTAGCTCCCGTTCGATGGCCGCGGCAGTCCTGGAGTCGGATCCTATCTTTGGTATCGCTGACGCGGCCGCATTTATCACCAGGCTGCCCGAGTGGGGCTCGGTCTCAAATCTGCTTGAAGCGGTCTCTATCGCGTCGATTATGGTTGGTATCGCCGCTTTCGCGTCCTTCCCTCCTTCCGAGAGCGCCGAGATTACCGTGGCTTGGATCTCAAGTATCGCGTAGTTTTCCTTCGCGAGCGCGGTATTATGCGCTTTGTTGGATTCGTCGAGCGCTTTGGTGAGGAACTCGATTATCTGTTGTTTTTTCTCGGATTGAGTGGATATCTTCCCTAGTGATTCTATTGCAGGTATCGTGTATTCCCGGCCTGGTGGAGGACCTTCTTCTGTGGAGCGATCAAGTGACTGTTTGATGACGTCTATGAGTGGTTGTGTGGCCTTTGTTGCGGCTTCCCTGGTTTTTGGGGTCTGTTCATTTTGTCCGATCTTGCCAATTTGTTCTATTGCTAGCTGTTTCAGCTTCTCTTGGGTTTTTATTGTGTCTATCAGCGAGTCGATGGCTTCTTCTGGTGCGATCTCGCCGATTGCTTGGATTATATGTTTGTTAAGATCGACATTTCCAGATTTCTTTGACTGTTCGAGTTGTGTCTTTAGCAGGTCTATTGCTCCCTTTGCCTGATTTTTCATGAGTCCTAACACATCTATCAGAGAAATTTTTGCCGTCTGCAAGTCAGAGGCGCGTACAGACAGATATATGTCTGTAGGATATCTACCAATCTGTCTTTTCAGGTTAGCTATCTCCGATTCAACGGTGGCTATCTCCGGTATTATTTGGGCTACGGCATCCGCGCCAATGCTTACGAGAGATCTTTTTACAAGCTCAGAATGCTCAGGCAGTGTCTGGGGTCTTAGTAATTTTAATAATGTTGGTGTTGCGGCTTTTCCAATTTTTCCAAGTGCAGGTATCAGGCCTTTAATCAGATCGGTGCTCTTACGATCTCCATATACGTTTTGGTTTTTCAAGATCATATCTCTTATTCGGTCTATGTCTTGTTTCGATTGTGGTTTTATTGCGCCGATGGCTTCGTATGCACTATCTAAATCTTGGTAGTATACTCCTCCGCTTGCTATTGCCCCTTCTATCCAGCTCAGTATCTTTTCAGTCGCTGGTTCTGCTTGTGGTCCGATTTCTCCAAGCGTGATGATCAGTGCGATTTGGTCTGAAATGTGGATGTCGACCCAATAGAACGATTGGGCTGATTCTGTCAGTAGTCTATCTTTCAGGTATTTTATCGCGCTTGGACTCTTGAGTCCATGTTTTTCAGCTTCTTTGACGTAGTTTCTAATGATTTTAGCGGTTTGGATCATTGTATCCGTCTTCGCATCTGCATCGTATTCTTTGATCAGTGTGTTTAGCGCTCTTTCGTGTGTCTGCGGGTTTGGAGTGGTCTTTGATAGCTGGGTGGCATCAAACATTCTTCTCGCTTTGTACTTTGGTCCTTGTGCGTTGTTCATTGCGTTTATTATCTGTTCTTGCGCCTCTGGCGTGTCGATCTTTGCGAGCGCTTCGATCGCGTTGGTGTTTGCCCATCTTTTCGGGTCTGATGCTATTTGTCCAAGGCGTGGCACAGCGGCTTTTGACCTCATCTCTCCAAGTATGGCTGCGCTTTCTATTACTGCGGCGGGTTTTAACGCACTAAGTCCTCGGATCAGCGCCGGTTCTGATGATGGCCATTGGCTTATCAGATACCTCCGTGAAGAGTCTCGTACTATTTGTGGCCCGCTAAATCCCTCTACTGCGAAGTTTATCTTGACTGATCTGGCGGTCTCGACTGCGCCCGCGGCTATGGCTGTTGCGATGCTTCTCTCTTTTGCTTCTATAGTCGGAACTAGCGCGAGTATGCTGGCCCCGCCTTTCTTCTCCATCATCGTGTTAGCTTGTGCCGCTGCTGTGGCGATGTCATCGACTATCTTGCTCTGGTCGGCTGATGTCAGGGCTGTCAGCGCCTCAACTCCTGTGTATCTCTCAAGCTGTCCATCCCATACTATAGATAGGTGAATGTCTGCCGGAGGTAGCTCTTCCTTCCTGGCGGTCAAGGCTGTTATCTGTCCTGTTTCATCGACTGATGCGTACGCAGTCACCAGCTCGCCTATCTCTCCGGTCTTGATTATCGCCGCAAGTAGTTCTCCCTGATCGTTTTGCGCCCGTAGCGTGTCGACGTTGCTCTCGCTCGCCGTCGGGTTCCAATACCTGTCCCCGGGTCCGATCCTCTTGTTCACGTGTCTTATCGGCGATGGTGGTATCTTGTATCCTCCAAACACCGTCCCTATCAGCGTCCCGAGCGCTCCCATCAGCATCGAAGCTGCAAGCGCAGGCGGGTTCGTCGATGTCTGCGCTATGCTTATCGCCATGTCCGGCGAGCTCATCAGCATTTGTCCTGCCCATGCAGTCGCAGGAGCGGCGAGCAGCGCGCCTGCGGCGATCATCCCTATCCGCGCTGTCCTGGATCCTGCGGTGTCCCCAATAGGCGAGAAGTAGTTGTAGATGCTTCTTCCTGCTGTGATCGCAAGTCCTGCTGTCACAGTGGCCATCACTGCTAACGGCGAGTCCGGCGCTGTCTGCATCGTCGATGATGTTATCTGTCCTGCTTCAACTAGTCCAGGTAGTCCAGTCAGCAGTTCCGTCACTGGTTGCGTGGTAACCTCTGGCGCTGCTGTTTCTTCCGGCATGGTCTGGGGGGTGGTGTAATCCCTCGCAGCAAGGGTCTCTTCTAAGACCGATTCATCTAAAGGCCTTTGAGCTTTATTGATGAGAGTTCCGAACTTTTGATTGAGTGATTTCTCTGCATCTGTGGGTGGTTTTGAAATATCTGGCGCTACAATGCTGGGAGTCGCCAATGCTGATTGCGCCATGATGATTTTATTAACTTTATCGTCATAATTGGTTGTCTCAAGTGCAGTCTGCATGGCGCTGCATGCAGCTCCTGGGATAGCGCCGCTATCGCAATCATTCTTGGTCGTAATTAACAGTCGCTCAAGTTCATTATCGATCACATCAGATCTTCTGACCACATTTTCAGAGTATACCTTCTCAAGTTCGCCAATTTTTTCTTTCGTTAAGAGTGGCACTTTTGAAGTATCCCATGAATAATCGCCGAGATTGATAACTATCCCGTCATAAGTGTAGTAATTCACATTGAATTTATTCTCACCAAGATATGTTATCACGACACCGTCCTTATTCTCTTGTTCTGCCGTTCCAATATCCCCGCCTCCAGATACATCCTGGGCGGAGTGCCATCCACTCGGACCGGCAATCTCGGCGTTACCTAATAATTTAGTTGCATGATTATGCCAAGAAAATAAGGCATGGGGACTGTCAGCGTCCAACTTTTCAGAGATTATATACCTACAATTATCACCCCTGCACCGAGGTTCATATCGCTCAAAAGATAGTTTCCCATTCTTATATACGACCAATCCGCCAGCTTCGCTTCCCCAATCCAAAAGGTCTCGCGAAATGATCTGCCCCAAGTCACTCTTTCCTTGTCCAGTATGGAGGTAATGGATCAGTTCTGACAGGACGATGAGTGTTGTCAAAGACAATAGATCCTTTTGTTTTGAGAAATCGTCGTCTTTATAATGTCCGTCTGATCTTGAGGACCTCTTGACAGGTAGCCCGGTGTCTATGGCGTTTTCCAGACCGGTCCTTGATGTGCCTTGGCTGGAGATCAATTCGGAATATTCGTTTATTAATGCGTAATCATTAGCTGACAATTCATTCCAAAGCTCTTTGAAATTCTGAGGCAGGCCGGACTGTCTTATCACTTCAAATATCCGCTCCTTTTTATCCGGGTTCAGATTCTTGATCGCTATCATGACTAAAAATAGGTTGTGCCGGGACTTCTCGTCAGAGGCTTTGAGGTATTTTCCGATTATGTCCGGAAGGATATCCACTCCTAATTTCCCTATCGATTTCACTGCTGCGTTTCGGTCATTAATGCTTCCCTCAAACATAAATGTGCCCTCGTCCATATAGCGGATCAATGCATTCAAGATGGTCGGATGTTTGTTCCCCAACTCCCCCAGCCCTCGCGCAGCCATGATTCTAACATATGGATCCGACCTTGTCAGACCATTTAACATTTGGTCTATGACCGTCCAAGTGTTTAACTTGAGTTGTCCAAGTGTATACAAGACTGCTCCTCTAACCTCACCAGGGTCGAAATCATCAAGGTTGTCTTCCAGAAACACTCTGATTTCGGATGCAAGTCTTATAGTGTAAGGCGGGCCGGATCTCTGGCTTTCGTCTGCTTCGGATTGAGCGCCGATCTCACCCAATGCCAAGACAGCGGTATCCCTGATACCCGAGTTCTTATTGAGAAACAAAGACTTGAGCGGAGAGACGGCTGGTTTTCCTATTGCAATTAGTGAATGGTATGCCTCAAAGGCATAATCAGGATTTCTTGCTGAGAGAGCAACGATGAAGTAGGGCACTACCGGTTCGCCAAGAGAAGTCACTCTTGTTAGGATTTTCTGTTTATTTTCTTCAGGCGTGCGAGCCAATATATCAATTAGGGTCAATGTTACCTTGAGAAAATTACCGCCCATACCTTCGATCACCGAAGGGTCAATTTTCATTAGGGCGAGAGCAGCAGTCAGCCGGACTTTATCATCCTTATCGTTGATGGCATCCAATAAAGTAGAGATCGCAGGATTGCCGCCTATGTTTCCAAGGACGACTAAAGAAGATTCTCGGATTAGGATGTTGGGATTTTTTGCACCGAGGATAAGGGAAGGAACCGCTACTGCTCCAAGACGTGTAAGCTGATCTGATACAATTTTTACCTCTTCTGGATCCCCACTCCCCATCTTCCCAATCAAAAGCTCAATCTCATCTTTAGTCTCATGCCCCGCGCAATTCGTCGATCCTGTTCCGCAGTTTGTTTTGATTCCGGTCTGTTTTTCTAAGGCGTTCGCGGTTTCTATTGCCGGGAGGGTCTCTTTGAGGTGCACTATTATCTCCCCGTTTGCTCCTCGGATGATCCCTGTTTCGTGTCCTTCTTCCTGGAATGCATCTGTTATCAGTCTGGCTGCTTCTGGCCACGTGTCTTCAGAAGATAGCGCGTCTATGATCGGATTGATGTCGATGGGATTTTTTGCCGTGAACTGTTCGAATGTGACTGATCGTTCTCGCCCATCTATCCCATGGATTGTTATTGTGATCGGCGGTCCTGTCGGAAGTTCCACGACTGGCGCTGCGAAGTACCGATTGTATATCCTCCTTCCTGCCGCGAAGAGCAGTCCGCCAGCAAGTGTCGCCATCATCATCCCCGGCGAGTCCGGCACTACTTGTATCGCGCTCGCCGCGGCTTGTGCTGCCGTCGACATGGCTTGTCCTGCCTCTGCGAGTCCAGGCAGTCCGAATATCCCTGCCGCGATTCCGATGACTGGAATATTCGATGCAGCTGATATTACTCCTTCGATTAATCGTGCTGGCGCTCTCTCAGGTTCGGTCGGTTTGGCGCTTGGCGCACGCACTTTGCCAAATTCCTTGAGTTCTGGGACTATGTCTATATCTGGGTGGATTGGGAGCGTCACGTATTTGTTTTTTGTTTTGAATGTACGTCTTTCACCGAGTATCATATAATCTTCTCCTTCTATCTGGATTTTTTTTATTTCATTTGAGTTCAGGATTTTTCTCTCTCCTCCAACTTGTCCTATGATTTGATTTTTTGTAAGGTCGTATTTTCCAATTATCATGTCTGTTGTTGAGTCGTCTTTCATGGATATTCTGGTTCTGATCCCTGCAGGCAAGGACTGCAGTGATAGCTCAACCATTCTACCGCGAATTGAGTCGATGGACTCCTTGATGATTCTGGATAGTTCTGGGTCTTGTGTTGTGGTTTTAAGTTCAGTTAGTCGTGGTAGGTCCAATCCATTGCCGTTTACGCCAAGGAATCTGACTGCTTCTTTCTGCGTATCTGCTGACTCGCTTGTTAGCTTGGGTAGTACGCCGAGGTTTTTTACGCGTTCCATCTCTTCGCTGAGCGCATAAGGCTTAAGGCCGCTTGTCTCTTCTGTAAGTATTTTGATGATGGTCGCGTCTGATATTTTGTCTTCAAGTAGCTTGATGATGGTGTTTGCGGACATTCTTGTGTTTATCCGGGTTAGAGTCCGGATCGCGTTCTGTGCCGCTTCATCGCCTTGCTTCAGGGCGTCTCTGGCGGCCTTGTCAAGCGCTTCGATTGCGTCGTCTTTTGGTTCCTTTGTTGGCTGTTGAACTGCTGTTGAGATTTGTTCGTATAGCTCGGCTGTTGGCCGCGATTCGGCTGGCGATTCTTCTTGAGAGATGGATATTGATGAGAGCGGACCTTCGGGTTCTTTCCTTCGGCCATACTTTTTGAAGAATTGATCGGCTTGCTGTATCAGCGGCTCAAGTTCGTTTGGCACTGCTGTATATGGCGTTGGCTTTGTGGTTCCATCTGGCAGTTGTTCAAGCACGCGCTCCTGTCTTGCGCCGCGCACAGGGTGTTCGTAGAGGAATTCTTGTAATTGAGAGTCGTACTCGATTCCTCCGATGTTGAGTATGGGGTTGGATTGTGCTATTTGTTTGTGCCTTAGCCCATAATCATTTACGCCGTTTCCGATTTCTTCTATTCCCGCAAGCGAGGTCTTTGTTATAAATCTCTTCTTTCCTGTTGCGGCGTCTTGGACAAGATATTCTGCTTGTACGAATCGGTATATTTTCTGGCCGGATTTTGATCTGATAAATAACTGCATTGCGTTTCGTCCAAACGCGATTTCCGCGTCTCTTATGACGAAATCTATCTCCGGTTGGGATTGTGTTCCGATGTCGATTGGAGGATCGTTCTTTATGTCAAATGTCTCGGTTCTCACTTCTTTGCTTAAGCCTTTCAGTGTTTCTATTCCCTGCGGCAAAAATGTTCCTCCGTATGGACTCAAGCTGGTTATTACCGGAAGCGGCGGCTCTGCTTGAATAGATTTCTCGCGCAACAGTCTCTTGTTCATCTCATGGGTGATCACAAATGGATAATTGAGCATGTTTTCGTCTGCTGATGTCGGTCTGTCGCTTCCTTGCGGGATCATGATCCCTTTAACATACCAGTCGGTCTCTTTTCCTTTGATTGGATATCGTGCGATCCAGGGCAGTAGCCTGTATGTTGAGGCTGAATTGCTTCTGTATGCCACCTGCATGTGATACTTGTAGTTTCCAGGTGTTTTTACAAATACAATATGCGCAGGCCGGACTCCTTTTAGTAGGAATGGCGGGGATATCAGGTATTCGGATCCTTCTGCTACTATTTTGATGTCTGGCAGTAATCCGGTTTGCTTGAGTTTGTCATACGCTTTCTTCGGGTCGCCAAACGTTGAGTCAATGATTATTTCATCCTGGCTGATTTTTGGCATTTGCTCAACCGGGGAGTATATCGCATCAGAGACTCGGGTGTATAATCCAATGACGCTTTTTTCTTCGGGGGCTAATGTTTTTGTTTTTTCTTCTGTTGTTAGTGCTTTTGTTTCAATTTTTGAGGTTATTGTCGATCCGTTGCTTGATTGCAGGTCTGTGATGGTTATCAGGTCTGACTCTTTGTCATAATTTATCCTGAGATGGTTTCTTGAGACCTGTGAATCGCTGATATCTATAGTGTTTTGTGGATCTCTGCCGGCTGTTATAGAGTCGCCGGGGTTGAGTGTTAGGCTCTTTCCTTCTGAGAGGATCTTGATTTGTCCGTCGTTTTCGTCTTTGATAATTGATATGGTTCTTTGGCCGATCTTGATTTCTATGTTCTCTTTCTCAAGCCTTTCTTTGGCGCGCTCAATTGTCCGCGTGCTCCCTCTGATTGTAACGGATTCTCCAGCCGCGATTTGGTTCTCAGGCCTTGCCGCAGTCTGTTCTTTGTTTGCCTCGACTGGGAAATCCGCTTTCACAGGAGTCTCGTCAATTCCCATGACCTCAAGCGCGAGCTTTGCCATGTATGCGGCTTCTTTGTTTGTTCCGTCTACGATTCTCTTTAGCGTGTTAATCGATTGAGTCGTTTTCATCGATTGCAGCGCCTGTATTCCTCTTTGTTTGTTATCGATTGTTTCAGTCGGGTCGGTTACGGCGTCCATTATTTGCTGTTCTGCTCCGTTTGCAGTTTGTCCGAATTGCATGAGGAGTTCGTAGGCTTGCTCTCTTGTCTGCGAGTTTTTGCTCGCGAGTTTTTTTGCCGCGGCACGTGCGCCCACATTCCCCATCTTGGTGAGTTTGTTTTGCGCTGCTTGTCGCAGCGCTTCATTTGGGCTTTCAAGGCCTTCTGCTATCGTTTCAGCAGTTGGCTTAAGGAATGCTGTCGCTGCGTTTCGCAGTGGCGTCCATGCTATTGCTGTCGCGGCTGTTAGGATTGCTACTCCAAGGGTTGCCGGGTCTGTTGATGCGTGGGACAATGCTGTAAGTAGAGTTGCTGATGTTTCTGTAGTCGCCGCGCTGGCCGCCGATGCGGCGTTTGATAGTGTGGTTCCCACTCCATATAGTCCGATCGCGCTTGCGTATCCTGCCGCCCTGGTGAGGGCAGGGGACAGGTATGAGCTTGACCATGTTGATGTTATTGTTGGTGCTATCTGGACTGCTGGCGCTTCTCGCTCTGGCATGATCCTGGTTATCTCTTCGCGAGCCGCTCGTTGAGCATCAGCTGATTGTTCCGCTCTCTCTGCGAGAGGGATGATTTCGTCGAGGGCGATCTTTTTTTGTCTTAGCCGTGCCTCCGCAGCAGGCATCACTATGGCTGCTTCAGCTGTCTTTCCGCTTCTGACTGCCGGCAGGTCTTTTTCAGAGAATGTTTTGCTAAATGTGTCTGCCCACTCGACGTAGTCAGTAGCGCCAAAGAGCGGTTTGCCGGCGGTCACGTCCCCGGTCCTTGTCTTCAGTTCTCCAGGGTTCACCGCTAGCGCCTTGGCCCTTGCTTCCTCGCCTGCGCTCAATGAATCGAAATACCTTTTTAGAGCGTCTCGGTAAACTTGGGGGGTGTCTCCACCTTTGGAGATCTCGTCTGACAGTGTCTCCTTTAGGGCGTTCTTTATCTTTGCGTATTTCGGATCGTTGATCTTGTCGGGGTTCTCTCTTAATTCCTGTATCTCTTTCCAGAATTGGACTGCTGAATCTATCTTCTTCTTGATCGAATCTTTGATAGATTCGAGCCCGGGTGTTATCTCGAGGTTTTTTCCAGCGGTTCCTTTGAATGTGTCTCGTAGTGCTTCATTGACGCGGAAGGCAGTGGAGTCCGCGCCCATCATGTTCCGCACGGAGTATTGGTTGAAGAAGTCGTTCCCGATTCCGTCGAGCGCAGATATCGCGCCTTCGACTGCGTTGGCTCGGTTGGCATAGGATTCGGCGGATTCCATGCTCCTGCGCAGCTCCGCGGCCGTTATCTTTGCGCCCCCGGATACGATGAGGTGGATTGTGGGTTCTTCCCCAGGCACCCTTCCTGCCCTGGTAATCATTTGCTGGGCTTCTGATTTTATCGATTCAGTTTCTCCTATCGCGATCCAAGGGATATCTCTTAACATCGGTATATCTGTTCCTCTCGATGCGCCTTCTCCAAGGATAATCAGTGTGTTTTTCATCTCTCCATTGGCGAATCTTCTCTTGTATTCCGCGAATTCTGCCTCGCTGATCTTCTTCTCGCTCCATACCTCGCCGCTCTTTGTCCGGATTGTCCATGTCCCTAGCTCTGCTGTTCCGCTCTCGATGACTGTTGTTATATGTTCGAATCGTGGATCCTTGGTCAACTTTTCGCTTATCTCCCTGTTCTCAAGTCCTTTGAGGAGGCTTACTATCGCGTAGACCTTGTTCTTGTTTTCCACTCCGCCGCTTCTTTCTAGTGTCTTGGCGTTTGAGACTATCCAATCTAGCGCATCCGCTCTGTTGGCGCCTACACCTGTCACTCTCAACAGCCCCCTCTCCAACCAATCACCGGCTTTAGTGTCGGTTCCAAATAGCTTCTTGGTTATGACGTCTGAGGCCGACCATTTCATCCCTAATGTTAGGCTCATGGTGGCTTCAGCCGCGCCAGGATCTCCAGTCATTGATGTTACAAACGATCCTCCTCTCTCTGCCATTGTGTAGAATTGGGGTAGGCTTGCTTCGACTGCTTTCCCGCTGACCTTCACCGCTTCGGTGTTGGCTTTCTGTCCGTACGCTTTCGCTCCGACATATTCCGCGGCTAGTGCAGTGTACGCGTTTGAGTAGCGTTGGTCCTTCTGTGGTGCGCCGCTCTTGCCTGGTATTATTCTCTGTTCTGATTCAAGGTAGAAGTAATCATGGCCTTTGTATTTGCCCATGAAATCGCCGAATTCATTGATGGCTTCGAGGTATTCTATCGCCTTTGCGACCTTGGCATCGTTCCAGTTTGCTTTGTTGGGGTTCCTAAATATCTCCTTGACTTGGCCTGTTGTCAGCCCGGTCTCTGTCGCCACCCGTGTGGCTAGTTCATCATAGAATTCCTGCTTGAATTTTGTCTTCTCTTTTAGCGCAGTGAATGCATCATAGATCTTGCGCGCTTGTTCCGCGTTCAGTTTTGATCCCGCCTCGCTAAGCGATCTGTCGCTGAATCCTTCCCGGATGATGGAATTCCTGTTTTCAAGGAATCTGATTATCTCGCTTTCAGGCAGGGAGGTGGCAGAAGCTATAGTCTTTATGGAAGTCTGTTCAGATCCGTCCACAATCTTCGCTCTGTAGGCTTCATTTCCGTTCTTGTCTAGCACGTACAGCCCCATCCTCTCGAATATTGTGTTTACGCTCGACGCGATAGCCAGCTTCTCGACAGGAGGGGAGGTCTGTTTTCCGCCGGAGATATATCGATTTTTCGGTTTCCAGACGCTGTCAGCTTCGTCGGCGAATATGTGTCTGTTGGTGGTGAGTTCGCCTATTATCCCCTTTGCGGCAAGCCGCTCGTTCACAGGCGTGTTGGGATCCCATAGCTTTGTGAGCAAGAATCCTATGGTCTGGTCCCCTACTACAACAAAGTCGGCTTCTTGTGTCTTTGTGAGCCGGTCTGCCAGTTTATCCAGCCCGTCCAAGAAATAGACTTTCCTGCCTAGCATCGCGAACTTTTCTGCCATTATCTGGTTTTGCGCGAATGCGAGTCCTTGCGTGGTCAGGAAGACTCCTTTCATTCCAAGTGTTGAGCGGGAAGTCTCTAGGATTCCGGGTCCGACGAATGAGGATTTCCCTCCTGCCATGGCGGTGGATGCTCCCATCAGGTGCTGTGCGTAGGCGATTGATTCAGCTTCCACCTGGAATGGGTCGAAATTGGCCAGTCTGCCTCCGGCCCCCATTTTGTTGGTCATGTACTCCCAACCTCTTAATTCTAGTGTCTGTAGTAGATTGAGCTTTTCGTTTGATGTCTTGATGGACGCTTCCTTCTTTGTGCGCAAGTCCGCCAGCTCGTTTCTAGCCTTTGATATCCTTGCCTCGAGTATTGTCGCTGTCTCTCCTTCCTGCCTGCCTTGCGAGGATACTAGGTCGGACACTTCTTGTTGTTTTGCGTCGATGAGTCTCAAGAGCCTCGCCTGCTTGTCTGCTCTGTAGAGTTCGAGAGTCTCTTCGATGGTGAGCGGGGAATATTTTCTCTTCATTTCAATCTCATTCACTCGTCTCTCAAGAGAGTCCTTCTCTTGCGCGCTGTACTCCCTGTCTTCGAGTATGCGCTCTTCGATCACTGGGGCTTTGCCCCTTTCGCTGCCCATGAGCTTCACCAGGTCTTGGTTAGACAGGCCGGTCTCTCTGCGCACAGTGTCCGCGATTTGGGCATGGTTTCCTTTGGAAGCCTCTGCCTTGACTATGTCTTCCAATGTTTTCTTCGCGTCTGCGGTCCGGATTTTCTGTGTGGATTGGGCTGCTTCTGCCTTCATCATCTGGAGTGCTTCTTGCACTTTCTGTTTGGCTTGTTGTGAGTATTCCGTGAGTTTTCCTGCCGTCGCTGCCTCAGCGGCTTTGATCTCGGTCTCGAGCTTTGCTTGGTGCTCCGCCGATCCGGGCGCTGCCTCGATTCCGGTCATCTTCTCGTTCACGATGCGGTTTATCTCTTCTCTCCGGAGGTCTTTGGCCTTTACAGTCTCTGCCTCTGATCTTCCAGTTTCGAGCATGGAGATCCCGTTGATGTTCTCCAGTATCCCTTTGATCTGTGGGTCTCCGATGAGCATGGCAAGGTCCATGGCTTGGATGATTGAATTTGTCTCCGCCATGCTCATCGCTGTCTTTGCTTTCTCCAGCATCGCCTTTGTGGATTCGGCATTCATTTGCGCATCTGCCATCCTTGCCTGCGCTGCAAGGGCGTTATCGTCGAACAGCAGTTGTTTCTGTCCTTCTGCGAATTGTTTCACTGCGAGTTTGTATCGTGTCTCAGCTTCATCAAGTCTCTCGGCGGCCGCGCTTCTGGCTGATTCGATGGTCTGCTCGGCGGTCATGGCCTTCTTTGCGATGCCTTCTGCCGCGTCATTCGCGAATCTGGCATATCTGCTGTCTGTGGATTCTTGCGCTAATTTCCGCGCGATCTCTTCGACATTGGGTATTTGTCTGCTCTTCTTGGCGTCTTCCACTCGTTTTATCAGGTCTTCTGAGAAAATTTTCCGTGCTTGGGCGGTCTCGAGTTCGTTCTTCGTCTTGAGCAGGTTCTCTCTGCTCGTGAGATACGCGCCTCCTCTTCCAAGGAGGTCGAGAACTCCAGGTGATTCGCTGTCTACCGCTGCTTTGGCGCGGTTGAGCTGTTCATGTGCTTTGAGCAGCGCTTCGTTTAGCGCTCGCTCGTATTCACCTAGCTGTCTTGCGCGTTCCTTGGCGCTGGTCTCAGTCTGGCTCAGCCTTTGTTTCTCTTGATTCACTCGGGTTATCTCTGCGAGTATGGATGTTGCTCTGGCTTCTGCAGCCACAGGGACTGCGCTGTCTGGACTCTGGAGGATTGCCTTCTCCAGGTTCGCTGTCAGTATATTGTCGCCGTTCTCTTTGAGCTGCGCCTCGAGCTGTGTTTTCTTGGTGTTGGCTTCTTCAAGCCTTTGCGTGGCCTGCCTGGTCGCTTCCTGCCTTGCTTCTTCAGATGTCATCCCTCTTGATTGTGCCTGCTCTTTGAATGCGGCTTCATTCTCGATGGGCTTGTCTGCAAGCGATCCTAGTCGTTCGAGTTCCCTCTGGGCGTCAGTTGCGCTTGTCCTGGCCTCGCTGAGCTCGTTCGTGAGGACCATTCTTTCCGTTCCAAGCCTGGTCGGCTCTAGTGCGACCCTGGCGTCCTTGTATGCCGTGGAATCCTGAAGTGGGGGTTTCTTTGTCGATGTCGCTTCAGGGCCTTTGAGTGCCTCTGCTGTCGTCCGTAGTTCGCCCAGGGTCTGTCTCGCGCTGAGGATGTCCATCTCAATCGTTTTTTGTCGGGCTATCCATCCTTGGTAATCGGATGACTCAATGATCTTTTTGAAGGCTTCTTCAGGCAACGCGCCTCTTAGTGTGAACATCTTCTGGTCGATGGAACTGAGCTCTGCCTGCCCTGTCAGCTTCCTGTATTGCGCCTCTGCCATCTGGTAGTCTGTTATGTCAGACCAGGGTAGTATAGCTTCTCCAGGCTTGGCTGCCTCTTGTTCGATCGCGTCTGTCAGCCCTTTTCTCACCTGGCTCTCGAGCGCATCATTCCCCTTGGCCCGGGATAGGTCGTTGCGTATCCTCTCCTCTACAAGCCCTTGCCGAGCCCTTTCAATGAGTCCAGCCCGTTCGGTCTCGGGCATTTTCTCGAGGCCCACTCCCCTGTTGTCTAGTGTTTTTGCTTTCTGTAGGACTTCTGCTTCTGTTATCTGGGACTCAGCGATTGTGCGTGCGAGGTATCTTCCTATCTGTCTTAGTGGCTCTGCCCTTTCGACGGGTGAGGCGGTCGGATTGGTGGCTCTGTTGATTGTTTCTTTAGGGATGCTTGATTTTGCTAGAGCGACCTGTTCCTGGGTCGGTGCGCTAATGCCTTCCTGCTGGAGTTTCGCTCTCGCAAGTGTGTCTGCGACCTTGTTCGGGTCTCTAAGGTCCAAGCCGATCTTCGTGGCGAATTGGGTGGCTGTTTTTATCACGTTCTCCGCGCTTGAAGATAGGGCTTTCTCGGTTAGATACGAGGATACCTTTGTCCCGGCGGTCGTGACTGCTGTCGTCGCTGCCTGGTGCAGCGATGTGAATATGAGTCCGTTCAGCGCCGCTGATCCGTATCCTGTGAGGATGTCTTCAGCAGTCAAGATCTCTCCATTGAGTCTTCTTTGGACATACTCTGCGGTTCCAAAGACCGCTCCCATGCCTGCGGATGTGAGTCCTATCTCAGTGCTCTTCGCAAGGATGCTTCTTGGCAGAGAGATCGGTTTCGTGGCTGCCTCGATCACTGCGGTCGCGGCTTTCCCTCCCGGTTGGGTGGTTGCTTTCGAAGCTGCCTCGATCGCTGCCTTCCCTTCTCCGGATATGTAAGATGAAAGAGGTTTGGTGGCAGAGCCTAGCGCATGCATCGCTCCGAACGTCACGAGGTTTGTGGCGAGCTTTGTCCCGAACTCTGTATCTGCGAACTTGCTCGCGTCGTACCGTCCTGTGGCGATCTGATTGATTGCCTCGTCTGCCACCGTGAATGCGAATGCGTTAGTCAGGAAATTCGCGGCAGCCGTTGTTGTCGTTCCGACGTTCTTTGTCAACCCTATCGCTCCAGCCAGCCATCCGAGCCCTCCTGTCGTGACTGCTGCGACTGCCATCGAAGCCGCGACCTTGCCGAGGTTCCCGAGGTTCGTCGCGCCCTTCCAGGCTTCGCCTGAGGTGTAGTATGTGCTGTCTGATTTTCCTCCGTATGCCTCCTCGATGGATTGTGGCTTGGTCTTGAATATGCTTTCTTGGACTATCCATTGCTGTTCGGGGGTGAGCTTGCCGAGATTCTTAGAGTCGTAGATATCGACCCCGGGATACATCTGTGCGATCTCATTGAGCTGTCTTGCTGCTTTTGAGGATTGGATTGTGTCTGTGAAAGCTTTGTTGTATGTGCTGTATGTGGAGTCATAATCGCTCCCTAAACTCCAATAGGTCGAGGCGAGGCTCACGTCCGCTAGTGATTCGAATGCCTGTCCTATGCTCCCTTGCAAGAGATTATCCGTGAATCTTCTTATACCAGTTCCCCAGAGCCCTTTGTCGAACGATGTGATCTCATTGTTCTTCACGACCCCTGCAGCCACGCTGGTCGTGGCAGTCATCTTGTCGATCGATGCCCTTACTGTCGGCGTGTATGTGTCTAGCCTTTCATACATCTTGGCGCTTAGCGCGTCCTGCGAAGCTTTGAGCTGGTATATCTGTTGGTCTACCATCGGTCTTTCGATGTCAGTCAGAGGGATTTGGTTCAATTCCTTGAATCGGGACACTGTATTGATCTCGTTCCCTCTCATCGCTGACAGGTAGCTGAATGTCTGTGAGTCAACTTTGAGGTCCGGTTTCGTCGCGACTTCAAGCGTTCCTAGGGAGTTGCCTACGATGGTCTGGAAGGTCCGAATGTTGTTCCTTCCGATATCATCCATGTAAGGATTTTTTAGCTGTTGGTCGAATTTGGTCTTGTCATCCCTCACCGCGGCGAGTGTTTTCTGGATGTCGCCTCCGTTTTCAGCTAGTTTGTACTGGGCATACCTGTCTCCATACTGTTTCTCAAGGAGCGCTTTGGTCAGGTCGTTCTGGACTTTGTTGATTCCGTCGATCTCATTGCTCAAGAATATGCCTGTTGTTAGTTCTCTTCCCCTTGCTGTCAATTCATTTAGCGCGATTTCTTCAGGCCGGTAGGTGATCTCGGGGATGCTCGCCCATTTGTTCATTATGCGCTGGGATTCTTCTGCCGCTTTCAGCGCATCGAGCTTCATCTGCTTGATCTGAGGTGTGTCCGGGTATTGTCCGTTCTCGATCCTCCACCTTTCAAGGCCTATGTACGCTGAAGAAAGGGTCGAGAAATAGGCTGCGTATTCTTTTTGGGCCTCTGCGGTCTTCTGATTCACCGTGTTTACCTTGTTCCTGATCTCTTCGCTGTTCCACAGGTATCCCTCTTGGTTGCGTAAGGTTTCCCTCTGACTCCCCAATTCGCTGAATTTTTTTGTGTATTCTGATATCCGGGTGTTAGTGTCCATCGCTCGGAGGGTTTGGACTTCTTTGGTGAATGATTTTTCCTGTTCAGTGAGCCTCGCGATGATTTCTGGTGTGGCGCCTTGCTTTGCCTTTTGCAAGTCTCCAATCGCTGCGGCATACCACGAATCTACGACATCTTTATTTCGCCCGATAAGCGCAGAATATCGGGCCATATTCATGTTGTACTCCTCTTTGTTCTGCGCGCCTTCTCTGGTCAAGATGGCTTCGGCCTGCTTCAGGAAATGCTCTTTCTTGGAGACATCCGTCCCGGCGTACATCATGGCTTTTCTTAACGCTTTTTCCTCCGGGCTGATGCCTGCGATCTTGTCGATCAACCCTTCTGCGCTGGCGCGGAGTCCTCTCTGCTCATATGTTGTTGCTAGGTAGTCATAGGCTGCGTCGCGCGCGCCTGCGTCCTTGAATGACGAGGTGGATTCAGTCAGCTTTGTGAGGTCGTTGCTAAGCGCGTATGTTCTGAAAAGGAGGGTCTCCCTTGTCTTAGCGTCGGTGATCTTCTTTGCTGTTGCTTCTGCTTCTGCGAAATTGCCGTTCTTGATCAGGTCTTGGGTGTTCTTGGTGTTCTCTGCATTGTTGATGTATTCTTCCATCTTTTGCTTCTGGTCATTTGAGATGCCTTCGATCAGCGCCCTGGCTCCTTTGAAGTCGTTGCTCTGGATGAGCCGGGGCAATTGTTCTACAGCGGTGTTGATCATCGCGGTCTGCCTTCCTTGCCCAAGGCTCTTCTCAGCCGCGCTCCCCGCCCCAAGATCGCTGCTTACCAGGCCTAATTCATAGGTCTGTTTAGCCAGATCATGCTGTCCTCGCCGCTCGTACAACTCTCCGAGGATTCTCATCTCGTTTGAGTGGCTTCCTCCGCTGAGCGTCTTCGCAATCTTTTCTAGCTCGCTTTTCCCGAGCTTCTTCAACTCTTCTGCAGGGAGCTGTGCTTGTTGCCGCGCAACGACCTGTTCGAGATGGTCCCCGATTACCTTAGATCTTGCATTGGCGTTCTTGACAATATCTGAATTGGTCCCGCCATAATAATCGGGATGCGATCTGACCAGGTCATAGTTGTCCTTGGCGTCCTGTTCTAATCCAATCCGATCCGATGCTACCGCAAGCTCGTAGGTCTTTGCCTTCGCATCCCCTCCTGAACGTATCTCTGAGATGTAGTCTGCCTCGCGTCTCTTTTCTGTGTCTACGCCCTGGAAGTTCACTGCGTCTGCCAGCCGCTGGTTGGCGTCCATTAGCCTTATCGATCCTTCGAGGTCGTTTTTGTAATACTCTTTTGAATTCGCCCTTCCTTGGGCGATCTCATCGGCGAGTGTGTCCACCTGCCCGAAAGTGGTCTTTCCGGTCAGTCTTCCGTCGAGATTCAGTATGTTCCGCCGGAGCTCTTCTCCTTCTCTCTCTGTCGCAGCGGTCTTTGCCAGGTCCCCCCACATGGACATCGCTGTCTTCTGCTGTGAGGGGTCTGTGCTCTGTGAGAATGCATCTGCCACCATCCTCCTGTTGTCCCGGGAAGTGGCGATATCAGCTGCGGACTTAGCGTCTTTCTTGTCGAGGTAGTACATCACCTTGAGGTCTTCGGCCGTCTTTTTCACGCCCAACTTGGCGAAGATCTGCTGCGCCTCTTTGATCTGTGCAGAAGTGAAGCCGCCTCCTTCTAGGGCTTTGAGAGCCGCTTGCTTGGCCGCGATAGCAGCATCCTCCCTTCTTGTGTACTCCGCCCTCCATTCAGTGGTCTTCGCGGTGAGCGCATCGTTAGCTAGGAATAAACCATATTGCCTTCCGCGCTTTGTCTCAGAGGCAGCCATTATCCCGCTCTTGTCAGCGTCGACTTTCCAAGGCCCGAACTCCACTCCGACATTCGGTGCGATAGATGAAGGGTTTTTCTTGAACAGGGCCGCGGTGTTGATTGACTCGTCCATCAGCGCGACGTGGGGTTTGAGGGTTCCATCTTTCCCTTTGACCATCAGGGCGCCCCATTTTATTGAGGTGGGTTTTCCATCTGCCATCATGGATTTGCCGTCTTTTCCGGGGATGTAGACCTCGCTTGTCACGAATCCCAGGAACCCTGCTTTTGATTTCGGATCTATGTTCTCTATGAAGTATCTCCTTGACACTTTGCTCCCAGGCTCATTAGGGTCTGGTTTGATTGTTTTTGCTGTCACGAAGAATCCATTTTGTTTTCCTTCGATGATGTCCTTCTCCCCTCCCTGCCCGTTCCTGAAGAATTCGTCCTTCACCGCGCCTTTCCACATGCTCTCATCGATGATGACTTTGGAGTACTGCTGATTCAGTGCCAGTTCGCGTGTCCCCTTCGCGAAATACTGGACATAATCGTTGTTGAGGGGAGGGACTGAATCAGTTATCTTCCTTCCCGGGTTAGGTTCTAGGTATCCGTTCTTGAATCTGGCCTCGGAGAGCTGGTTGTGGTTGTCGATCTTTACGCTGAAATCGTCTGCGCTCACTGACCATGGCTTGTAGTTCGCGATATCCTTTTCGTTGGGTGTGCTAACGAATGTCGCTTTCTGCCCTGATATCACGGTCTCGCCGTTCTTATGCCCGATCGTTATCCAACCGGTATCATCTGTTGTGGTGGCCGTTCCTCGGAGCGTTCCGGAGCTCCCTTTTTCTCCATACTTGTCTTCGACCGAGATATATGCTGAGACCTTGCCGCCTTTGCCGCTTATCCTCAATGATCCATCCGGAGCTGTGGAGAGTTCCACATTTTGTCCTTGGAATGATGCGATCGCATTGTTTTTCTTGTCTATCGCCGTGTTTCCACCAATGACTGTCCCCTCTTCGAAGTCGGTGATATCTGTTTCCTGCTCCCCCTTATCTGTCTTGACTTTGACATCTCCTTTCCGTGTTACGGTAGTCTTTCCGCCGCTGATTTTTCTCTTGGTCTTTTTTCCTGACCTTGTTTCTGATTCGACTTCGGTGGTATGTGTCTGTCCTCCAAGGAGTCCCACTGCTGCGGTCATTCCTTCTTCGAAACTGCCTGAGAATCCGACTAGGTCGGCGATCGCCGCGACCTTCTGTCCGGCTGATGTTTGAGCGAGGTTGTAGTCTTTGACCAGCCCAACTGCGCCCGCGACCAGTTTTCCAGTCAGCGTCTGTTGCATCTTCACCGTGGCTTTTGCGCCTTTGTCCAGGTTGACTTCAGCTGTGCCTGCGGTTATCCTGACTCCTGTGCTTGTTCTCTCCACGTTCCCTTCTGGAGGTACGTCTATCTTCGAGTCTTTGTGGATCTCTCCGGTTTCTTTTAGGGCTTTGTTTACACTGTCGATATTGTTCTCGACTTTCACCTCTTTTTTATCGGTCAGTTCCTGTTTCACCTGTTCGGGGGTCTTCGCCAGCGCCCCTGCTCCCGCTGCAGGTGTGCTTGCGGTCGCTGCTCCCTGCACGAGCGGCGTGTCCACTATCAGGATTATCATCAGCAGTGCGATCAGCTGGTCGAGATGCCTTCTCTTCATGGCGACACCTCGAACCGCACTGTCTTTGCGGATCCTGCTCCTTTGTCATCATATGCCTCTATCTTCACAGGTGTGACTCCGGGATTCATCGGCACGAAATCTATCACTCCTTCCGAGGACATCCTGAACAATGGGTTCGGCGCGAAGAATATGATCTGATCTTCATCATTGTCGATTGCGCTCGCCTTGTATTGGAACCTCTGCCCGACTTTCAAAGAGAACTTCTCCGGCAGCATCATCCTCGGCGCCTCGTTAGGTGGTGAATCCAGCGCGACGTTGTATACATATGGCGCCTCGATCCGCGTGTAAGACTCGTTGTCTAGCAGCGAGAACACCACATATGTCTCGTTTAGCGTTCGCATCTCCACAGGCACTGCCAATCCGGAGAGGAATGTCACGTCCCAGAATCCTATATGAGACACTCTGTCTGCAAGTATGTCCTCTGCTATCTTACGCAGCATCCCTATCCGTACAGGTATCACTGATGAGAATTTGTGCACCGTCTCTGTCCGTCCCCCTGCTGTCGAAGTCACTGGGAAGTCGGTCGTCACCGCCACCTGTGTGGGTGTGATGCGGACTGTGGATCTGGTTGTCTTGAATGTGAGGTTCTGTCCGATCCCCCTTTGTCCGTCTATCACGCAGTGGGGCAGCTTCGAATCGATATGCCTTACAAGGTCGTTCTCTAGCTGTCCGATGCCTGGTGCCACGATCTTCGATCTGTGCGCGAATGGGCCTAGGCTTATGTCGTCCATCTCGAACCTGTCATTGCCAAGCGTAAGGTATCCTCCTTGCCTGCCGATGAGATACGCGCCGTCCTGTGCCGCTTCCTGCAGGCACGCTGTGACAAGCCCGCGTATTGTTGCCGCGGATGTCGCTTCAGGCATCACCTCTACGGGCTTTTTCATGACCTGTGTCACGACGAGGAATAAGACGAGGATGGCTGCCGCGAGCACTGCAGCTATAGCTATCTGTCCTCTCTTTTTGGTATTCAACCTTACCACCTATCCCAATGGGGCAAACCTCAAATTTCAGTATTTAAACATTTCTCTTTTTTATCGTCGATAAGCGGATTATCTGTTTTATAAAAAGAAAACCATGAAAACGTTCCAAATCCAACCACTCAGACTCCCCGGAGTTGGGCCATAGCTCCCGCCCAAACCAAATCGCCTGCTCAGTGGGAGTCTGTTTCCAAAACTGTTAAATCATCGTTGTCCGGGTCATGCCCTTATGCCTTCATTGATCGATGCGGTAAAGCGTCCTTTCTCGGATGTATGGAAATCTGGAGTTTTCTTCATTCTTTCTCTCCCGCCCATATCATTCGTCTCATTCCCGTGGGTGTATGGTTATGTCTTTGAGGTGATGCGGCATGTCATCGATGCGAGACCGGGCCTTCCTGATTGGGTGGGTTTCTGGTCGCTTGCTAAGGACGGCCTTCTTTTCATTGTTTTTGCGGCAGCCTCTGTCCTGCCAGGATATTTATTATTGGTTTTGTCGTCTCCGGGTGTCCTGGCGTTCGAGGACCCTGCGTTTAGGACTCTGTCGTCTGCTTTGGCATACCTGTTGCTCGGTTTAGGGTCGATCGCGTTCCCTGCGTCGATGCTCAAGGTCGCAAGAGAACGTTCTTGGTCTTTGGCGTTCCATCCAGTCGACGACGTCCGTTGGGCTTTCAGTCTAGATTTCATCATCGCTTGGGTGGTGTCGCTTGCGGTCTCTGTGGCCGCGACCATCCTGTCCTTGACCGCTGTGGCGATTTTTTCTGAGAGCTGGACAGGCTTGATCCTGTCTTCGCTGTTCATCGGTCTGGTCTCTGTTTTCGCGAGCCTGTTCACTGCGACTGTGTTGGCTCAGTCTGTCGCAAGGCCTGCGAAGAAGTCAGTCCGTTGAGTTGGTGGTCGAGACAGATATCGATAACTGCGCAGTTGTCTATAGCTCGCTCGGTATCCCATTGTTATAGTGCCCAACGGTTAATGATCGCCTATGGCTAACTCAATCCGGCCGTTTCATAAACTATTTTAACCAGATGTCCTGGAATTGTCCTCATGTATCCTTCAGGTCTCTCAGTTTTCTACGCCATTGCTATCTCATTTATAGCATCACAGGGTCTGAAGATCCTTTTATTCATGAGAAAAGGCAAGTTCCACATAGAGGATCTTGCGGTCACTGGCGGCATGCCTTCCTCGCACTCCGCTGTTGTCACTTCTCTCGCCCTTTCGATATTTCTGACTGAAGGCCCGACTGCGTTGTTCTTCACGACATTGGTCCTCGCTACTATCGTCATCCGCGACGCGCTCGGTGTCCGCCGAACCGCTGGTGAAGAGGGCCAGCTTCTCAATGAAGTCATCAAGAAAGCCAAGCTCAAGCTCCCTCCAGTGCACTACTCTCTAGGCCACAAGCCTAAGGAAGTAGCTGTGGGGATAGTGATCGGGCTGGTGTCTGCTTTGGTGATTTTGTTTATTTGAACCCGCGGTATGGATTCGATAGAGCAGGTTCAACTTAATAAACTAAGAAAACCTCATTGGATTATGAATATCTGTAAAGTCCGCTCAGAAGATATTGGGGGAATTATCAATCTCGGAAATAAAGTATTGTTTGATCCTGCCCGGCTAGGCCCTCCCGGATCGATAGGATATGTTTATTCCACAGAGGAGTATCAGTATAGGGTATGCAAATCATCTTATTTCTATGTGAGCAGGGCCGATCGAGGGATTGATGGATTCTTGATGTGTTGTGATGATCAGACTCTCGAAAAGATGATTGAGGATGGGAGATTCCATCACGATGGTGTATTGTCCTATCTGAGCAGGCAAGAAAAACCGTTTATATATGGTGAAACGATCGCGATCGATCCATGCGCAGCAAGGAAAAATGTTGGGACTGCTCTAATGAATCAGCTATTCGAAGATATGATCCGTGCTAACCTCAGAAAAATGCACGTCTTGATACGGCATCGACCCGCAAGAAATGATCCATCCATTTCATTCTGTAAAAAACTCGGTTTTGATTATACGGGGAATGAAATCCAGAACCATGATCTAATCTTCACATGGGGAGTATATGTACTTGATCTGGGCAAGAACACTATTGATTAAATTAGCGACAACCTGTCTGTTCATTGATGAACACTCCTGATCCTCACCCGAACTGCTCGCTTCTCGTCCAAGATCCTCCCAATGGGTGCCGTTTATCAGCCTTCTTTGGGAATCCTGGCTCTTTATGGTGTCCACCAAAAAGTAGGTTCAGTCTTCTCTTCAGGGATCCGTATTTCTTGTTGTAATAATTGTTCGAGCTGTGGAATTGTCCTTGCAATAATTTCTTGGCGATGTGGTATTCTCGTGATTTTGACACCAGTTCATGTTCTTTCAATAGGGTTATCACAATCTTCCGCAGTGTCCGGTCTTCTTCTCCGATCACGACAGATTGCTTTTTCTTCAATGCGTCCAGGAATTCTTCGACGTTAGAAGCCGGGCAGAATGTGGCCACCCTCCCAAGCTCTTCCACCATATGTCCGTCAGTCCCTCCTGTCGCTCCTTTTCCGCATCTCTCGCGCCATTTTATCGCCCTAAGATTCAATCCGTGAAGGTTGTAGCCGTTGATTACTTCAACGCAATGCACGGCCCGTAAATCTCTATCCGAATCAGTCAATTTCTTTATCCCGACGACTCCTGGCGAATAAGGATGTGGGGCGGTTATCACGCAATTGTACTTTGACAGGTCCCGCAGCATCTCAAGCGTCGGTCTTGTCGTCGGTATGTACGGGTTCGGTAAGTATGGCTTTATCTCTTTCTTCCATGCCGCTTCAAGCTCGCGTGCTGAATAGAAGTAATATATCATATGTGTGCCTTCTTTTCCGGTGAGCTCAATCCCCGGAATCACTGGCACGCCGTGCCTGTTCTTGGAATATCGCAGCGCCCCTCCGACGGCGTTGTGGTCTGTCATGGCGAGTCCGATGCCCATCTTCTTCGCAAGCCTCAACGTCGCGTCAAGCCCTGCTATTGAGTCGAAGCTGTATTCTGTGTGGAAGTGCAGGTCCATCCCCATCCATCCGACTCGTGACAGCACTTCTGGCTGCGGCCTCTCGAAGAATACTCCCGGTTTGGATAGTTCCATCTGTGGGTTCTCTCCCCCCTCCTGATTATAAAAAGGTATTTAATCTAGTCCTGGCCGGGCAGGACGATGGCAATCAAAGTCCGGTCCTCATCGCGTCCTCTCACTTTGTCTCAGAGGTCAGGTCGGTCTTATAAGATGTTGACTGACTCAATATTCAATCCAGTATGTGTTATTCTCTCTGATTTTGGGCTTACTCCTAATCTCGTCAGCAATTTCCGTGGGGTTCTAGGTGTCGCGGGCTTGATCTTATACAGCGTAGGATACCAATGGTTTGGCGTCGCGATGTTCGTCCTCTCTCTTCTGCTTGACAGCGTTGATGGCGCAATCGCGCGATACAAAAAGGTGACCTCGCACAGGGGCACCTTTGTTGATAAGGTGGCGGATTACTCGATTTATTGCGCAAGTATACTCTCGATGGTCTATATGGAGTATGTGGGCGGCTTCGCGGGCGCGTATCACATTGCGATTGTTTTCGCTGCGATATTAATGAAGATCATAGTGGACAACGAGGGCAGGAAGTCTGACTGGATAATCGACCCAACTCCGAATCTTGTCTGGTTCATGATAATTTGGTATGCCTCCTTGTTCTTGTTTTTCTTCTTCGGTGTAGACTTTATGGGTGATGTTGTCTTCTGGCTCAACGTCGCTCTCACCTTGATCGCTTTGCAGTCTTATTACGTCATCCATTTAAGGTGGTTCGGTAATCATCAAAGGTCAAAGTCGCGATAGTTTCATATCAACCATCACATCTGCATCTCATACTGGTCTTCGACTTGATTTAGCGTCGATGCCTCTTCGGCTGGCTTGTCGACGCGCACTTGCACTAGCCTAGGGAACCTAAGCGCATATCCGCTTGAGTAAGTTTGGCTCTTCTGTATTTCTTCGAATTTAATCTCTAGAACGACCTTAGGATTCACTCGCACTTCTCTTCCTTTTTCCTCTATTATCAAATGCTTGAGCATCTCTGTCATGTCCTCGAATGTGGTTCCGCCTTCTTCTTTCTTCTCTTTGAATCCAGTCCCCACATTCCCGATCTCAAGGAATGTTCCCTCCTCGTCCTGGCAGGCTAGAGTGAATGAGGTCATCCAGCCGGCCCTCTTCCCTTCTCCCCATTCAGCCCGTACTACAACTAAGTCTAGGGTATCCATTACTGGTTTTATCTTGACTCCAAATCCCACGCGTGAGCCCGGTTGGTATGGTGCGTCGCCTTTCTTTGCCATGACCCCTTCCATCCCAAGAGAGAGCGCATTCTCGTAGAATCTCCGCGCTTCATCTTTGTCTGAGCTGATGAGAAGTGTCGCTGGCGCAATCAGTCCGGTCTTGTCGGGAATTATCTTCTCTACCAGCTCTCTGCGGTCTGTGTAGGGTTCCTCAATCACCGATCTTCCGTTCAAGAACAGGATATCGAACACCCTTACCTCGACCGGGAAGCTCTTTGCCATCTCGTCGATGCCGTATTTCCGCCTGATTCGCTGTGATATCTGCTGAAACGGCAGGTACTTGTTAGTGGAAGGGTCGATCCCTATGGCTTCGGCATCGATAATGAACGAACCTTCCTGTATCAGATCCCCCACTCGTGCCACCACATCCGGGAACTGCGTTGTCACGTTCTCGAGTCGTCGGGTGAATATCTTGATGCTGCCTCCGTCTTTGTGTATCTGCATGCGGAATCCGTCGTATTTGTATTCAAAGAAAGCTGGAGCTCCGACCTTTCCGAGCGCTTCTTCGACATCCCGGACTTTCTGGAATAACATCACCTTGACAGGCCTACCTGGCTGCAATGATACTTTCTTGAGCCCCTCGAGCCCAGAGACTTTCACAAGCACTGCTATCTCTGACAGGTCTGTCACGACGTCAAATGACTGCTGCACCCGGTCCACAATTGCATCATACTCCTTTCGTGCTTCTTCAGTCAGTGCGAGGTCGTTCTTTTCGCTGTCGTATGGTATCGATGGCAGCAGGAACGCCCATACTATGGCGTCTCGCACTGTCCCTTCTCCAAGGCCGGCGCGAAGTTGCCCTAGAAACGTCCTCACCAGGTATTTCGACTCTAAAGGAGAAGCAGACGTCAGCAGTTCTGACATTAGCTGCACTTTCCTGTCGACTGTGCCGGCGCCCTCGAGAGTAGATAGTTTTTCTATGTTCTCGAACACTTTCTTGACGCGAAGTGACATTGAGAAGAGTGTGGCTTGTTTTTTCTTTGTGGATATCTCTTTAGCTACATCCCCAAGATCGCCGCTTTCTCTCCATTTCTTCTCGATCGCTTCCGCAGGCTCTCCAAAAGACAATTGCATCGCCTTTATGACAAGCTTCTCTGCCACTCCGACCTTCTGGTCTGACCATGGCGGGAACACTGTGCCCTGCACTAGGTGCGCCACGCGTTCAAGATCTTCGATCTCAAGAGTCTTTAGAGTATCGGACAATAGTTTGGTCTTCTCAAGCCGCTTAGTCGTCCCCTCAAGTGCAGTATACAGCTTGACCAGCGTCGAGTATTCCATTCAGTCGACGATTCCGCCCCTCTATAAAAAACATTGCCGTGGCGGATTCTTCTCTGCAAATAATTTGGCGTCCACTCATTTTCTTCATTCCTTGCGACAATATTATATACCAAAATCTGGAAAAGCGATCCCTATGGATGTAATGGAGGCCATTTTGACGCGGCGAAGCATCCGCAAGTTTGCGGATATACCAATCCCCATGCAGAAGCTGGGCCCGATCCTCGAAGCAGGACGCGCGGCTCCGAGTGCAGGCAACCTCCAGGCCTGGAAATTCATAATCATCACAGAAGAATCTCAAAGAAAGGAGATCGCCGATGCCTGCTTTCAGCAGTTCTGGATCGCCAAAGCTCCAGTCATAATAGTCATCGTTGCGGAAATCGACAAGTGCGCTCAGTTCTATGGGGCTAGGGGCGAGAAGGTTTACTCTATCCAGAACACCGCCGCCACGACCATGAACATAATTCTCGCAGCCCAGGCGCAGGGCTTGTCCTCTTGCTGGGTCAGCGCTTTCGACGAGGGCATGATAAGCAGGATCTGTGCCCTTCCTGACACCGCAGCCCCTCACTCGGTCATTCCGATCGGTCTTGCTGATGAGAAAGTCCCGCCGCCGCCGCGCTACAACATCGAGATCCTCACCTTCTTTGGCAGATATGGTAGACGAACGGTGGATATGGACTGGGTGCTCGGTCACTACTCCGTCTACGTCGAGCAAGCTATGAGCAAGGGCAAGGAATTTGTCGAGAAGCTCGCGAAGAAGCTGCAGTGAGTCCCATGGAGATTCCGTGTCGGAAGTGTCTAGGATTGGTTGAATATTTTTGGCGTCTTTCAGTCCCATTCTCCCCCATAAATCCCAATAACAGTCCTATCTTTACATTAATCATTCATGAAACAATTATTTTCTCGTCGACAAATCTCAATCCCACCACTCCAATATATATTTCCGATTCTTTAAAAGCTTAAATAGTAGGATTTTCAGGAAAACTAGAAAAGAACGAGTTTATTGGCGTAAACTCGCAATTGAATGTTGGTGGTAATCATTCATTTCCCGGATTGGCGTCCGGTGTTGGGATCGTTCAGGCCTCATTGGCGTGAGGTCGAAGTCACACAACGACGTTCTGAGTAATCCATAGCATATGCTATGATATAAAGATTGTGGTAGTGGAACGTATAGTTCTGCTCTTCACAAAAGGCCAAAGACCAAAAACAAACACAAGGGGGGATAGACATGGATTACATAGAAATGCCTTCACAGAAAGGCGCGTTTGAAGGGATAGAAGTAGGCCAGGCGAACATCAAGGTTATCGGCGCAGGTGGCGCAGGTAACAACATGGTGACTTGGCTATATAATAAGGGGATCAAGGGCGCCGAGATTCTTGCGTGCAACACTGACCAGCAGCACCTCAAGATCTCTAGCGCTGACAAGAAGTTCTTGATCGGGCGCGACTTGACAAGAGGTCTAGGATGCGGCGGCTTTCCAGAGAAGGGAGCCGAGGCAGCCCAGGAATCCATGACCGAGATCAAGTCCTGCCTCAAGGGTTCAGACATGGTTTTCGTATGTGCAGGTATGGGTGGAGGTACAGGAACAGGTTCTGCTCCAGTCATAGCACAGGTGGCGCATGACACTGGCGCCATTGTCATTGGCGCCGTCACTATGCCATTTCGCATCGAGCGTGCAAGAGTGGACAAAGCTGAGTACGGTCTCCAGCAGATGCGCGAGGTCGCTGACACTGTTGTTGTCATTGACAACAACCGCCTTGTCCAGATCGCCGGCAACTTGCCTATCCAGCAGGCTTTCGCGGTCGCTAACGAGCTCGTCGCCACCATGATCAAGGGTATCGTAGAGACGATCGCTCTGCCTTCATTGGTCAACCTAGATTTTGCTGATGTCAAGGCCATCATGAAGAATGGCGGCGTCGCGGTCATTGGCGTTGGAGCGTCTGACACCAACAACCGCATCGAGGAGGCCTGCAAGGGCGCCTTGAAGAACCCTCTCTTGGACATCGACTATGAGGGCGCGACAGGCGCGCTGCTTCACATAAGCGGCGGTCCTGACATGACTCTTGAGGAGATCAACCGCGTGGGAGAATTAGTCACAGAGGAGCTTGACGAGAACGCCAATGTCATCTGGGGAGCCCGCGTGGACGAGAGCATGAAGGGCAAGATCACCGTGATGACAATCGTTACAGGCATCCACTCGCCGTGGGTCGTGGGCAAGAATTCATCAGGTTCTCGCTCCGAGCGCTACGAGAAGGCTACCTTCAACGACAAGGTCTCGCGTGAGCTGACCGAGGAACTCGGCATAGAAATAATTAGGTGATTGTCCAGATGATGGCCAAGAAAACACCGGCAGGAAATTCCTGCTATTCCAATCACCCCCTTTGGTCTTTGTGTGTGTTTTCTTGCCTTCCAGTTTATACCACCCCCAATGTATAATGGAAGGCAAAAACCGTCCCCTCCGCCTCAGGCGGCAGGGGTTTTTTCTTTTTTTCTTTTCTTATGATCTTATCTCTAAAAGGTACGATTTGCGCAAAATCCGCAGTATGATATGTATTATAGACGACAAGAATAAGGACTATCCTGCTGATCTCGTTGTCACGACACTGGTCGGACTGATGCAGGACCTGACGTGTTCGTCATAAAGACTGTGAAGGATGGAATATTTGTGGAAGTCGGATAATCATCCTATAATAGAGGCATATAGACAACTGTGCAGGTTATAGCCACTTAGGCGCAGTTATCGGCACCTCAGGTTTTTAAGTGACCCCACACTACCGGAGTGAAACACTGCGAGGCGCACACCATGGGAAACCTACAACTTACAACCAAGGATTACGATGACTTTTATGGGAAAATCATTGAACAGATGCCACTACTTATCGCGCAAGGAAGAACACCACTCTCTGCCGCGGACCTGATGAGGCAAAGAATCTGGGCATTAAGCCAGCCGGAAGACGTCAAGAACGCATGGTGGAACAACTATTTCCACATAGGCGATGCCATCCTCTACCACCACAATAGCAGAGTCAAGATAGAACTCGACTCACAACTACTGCGCCAACTCAATGCGCAAAGCGAGCTTCAAGACGGACTATCGCTAATAACTGACGAGACATACACCTCATCAAAAGGCAAAGAATTCTCCAGGAATGAACTATCACTTGACAGGTCATTGAGCAAGAAAGCCATACTCTCAAACCCTCTGTGGAACTATCTTGCCAGAGAAGACCCCAAATTGCTAAAAGAGTACACTGAAGCGGTGTTTGAAGAAGCCAAACAATTCAACTACGACGCAAACATGGGAATCTACATAAGAAACGCACCAAAATCGACACGACTCGCGGGGGCCGTGTGCGTCGACAGGGTCAGCAATAGGTCCTACCTCTACGGCAGCAACAGCCTAGACGGCGACTTTGGCCGCCTCGTCGGGGGTAGCGCCGGAGGCGCACGGTAGGAAGACATCGTGCGCGAAGCGCACGGCGCAAAAACAAGCGCCAACACTCGATCTGGTCCTGAGAACGATAGAGCAATTCACAGCTCCAGCGTGTCGCAAGAAAATATGAATCCTAAATGAAAAATTAAATTATGTTCACTGGTTGTACTTGTTCTTGCACCAGCCGTTGACGCACTGCATCAGTGTGGGTGCTGACCCAAGTCCCTGGCAGTCCATGTCTCGCTCGCACGTGTGCGAATCCCTGCAGACATACATCCAGTTGTTCGGCCGCTTCGACAGCGCGCATATCTCGTCGAATGCGCAGTCCGCGTCATATCTGCAGTAGAATGAGGCTTCGTTGTATGTTGCAGTGCTAAATCCTGGGTTTGAGTTCCAGTTCATCGCTCCTGATGCTGAATTGTACCAGACGTTCGTTATTCCAACCACTCCAACGAGGGCGATCAAAACCAGCACGAACGTGGCCATTTTTTCAGAGTGCGGACTCGCCGCAGATTCTGTGGTTTTAGTGTTCTTCTTCATGAATATCACCTATGTCGATTCCTCTACTTTGTGTATTTAAGGTTTTCGACGATAGAACCTCTTGCCGTATTCTTATCTGGTCTTGCATATGAAATTGTTTGGGTCGCAGTAGCTTGGCAGCTTAAACTCCCCTGTGCGTGAGCAGTCAAAGTACGTCTGGCAGCAGGTCTTTGTCGTATTATTTGCCGGCAACCAGTAATAATTCTGGCACTTAAACAGCTTCAGTCCGTCTTTTGTCGTGAAACAAGCCTCAAGCCCGTGTTCCCATCCATGACAGTATTTCTCTTGTTTTGGAGCCTTTGGCGTGAACCTGCTTCCTGTCGCGAGTCCAGTCGGGTCGGCCTGGTTGCTGGATTCTAGTGTTGCTACTAATCCGATGCCTATCACTGAGAGTAGAGATAAGCATATTGCGAATGTCGTAAATCTCATACCTGATCAATTCTTCATCTAGTATAAAATCGTTTCCGCTTTTAGTACGTAATAAGTCGACTCATGTTGCGGGGGCAGCACCCTCAGTCGAGCGTGACATTTCTTTGGTCGCAATAGGGAGCCCCTCGTCGAGCGGCGACCGATGAGACGATGATCGAGACCACCACGCGAGAAGGTGCTGCCCCCAAAAATCTAGGTCGACTTATTACGTACCGCTTTTAGGATGCGTCCCATGTCCGGGTGACCTTTTTAAACCGCCAAATGCCTATTCCCTCCATGTCGTTATCAATTATCGGATTAGGCCTCTTTGACGAGAAGGACATCACTGTCCGAGGGTTGGAGATGGTCAAGGCCGCCGACGTGGTGTACTTGGAATGTTACACCTCCGTCCTTCAATGCAGGCAAGACGTCTTGGAGTCTTTCTATGGTAAGAATGTCATAATGGCAGATCGCGAGATGGTCGAGTCAAAAGCTGAAGAGACCATCCTATCTGACGCCAAAGATAAGAAAGTGGCCCTTCTGGTAGTTGGCGACCCTCTCGGCGCCACTACCCATGAGGATATCATCGTGCGAGCGCGGGATAAGAATATAGAAATCATGATCGTGCCAAACGCTTCGATTTTCTCTTCCATCGGAGCCACTGGTCTGCAACTCTATAAGTTCGGTAAGACTGCGTCGATACCGTTCTATTCGTCAGAGATTCCAATAGACACTCCTCTCAACGTCATCTCAGATAATAAGAAGTCGAAAAGCCACACCCTTCTCTTATTGGATCTTGATCCTCCAAATGACCGGTTTATGTCTGTAAACGATGCAATAAGCGCTCTTCTCAACGCTTCTGTCCGTAGAAAAGACGGCATCTTTGGCCCAGATACTCTTTGCGTGGGCTGTGCCAGGCTTGGCGGTCCATCTCCAACTATCAAATCAGGTTCCGCGTCTTTATTGTCATTTGAGGATTTCGGAAAGCCTCCGCATTGTCTCATCGTCCCAGGTGACCTCCACTTCATGGAAGAAGAGTCTTTGGCCCGTTTCAAAGCGGTCAATCCATGACTCTGTTTTAAACCAGTTTTTTCTACGATCGCCTGAAAAATTTTAGAAGTGCAGTCAATATTTCGGCAATCTTCCAATTGTGCGTCTTGGAGCGACATTTGGGTTGCATTCGCCGACACCTTTTGTGGGCGATGTCCAGCATCCGTTCGGGCAGTTTTTTGATGAAGGTCTTGCGATGCCATCCACGCATGAGAAAGTGACTACTGAGTCTCCATCGCAGAATGGCCGGAATACCTTCTTTCGTCCTTCTGAATCAAATGTGCGGACTACGCCGAGGGTGTCTGCTCTGCAGGTATCTTTCACATCGTATGTGGCGATCTCAGTCACGCTTGCGACATCGGGTATTTCTGGAGCTGGCGCCTCGTCTGTCTTTGCGGATTCTCCGTTTGCAGCCTCCTCAGCCGATCTGTCATCTACAGGAACTCCTTCTGTTGGTTCTGGCTCAACTCCAACCATCTTGCCGCCAAATGTATCGCTTGACCTGCACGATGCTAATAAAAGGAGTATCATTACACCAATAACTGTGAATATCCGCGTATTTGCCATACTTTTTTGGATGCCAGACCCCCTATAAATATGTTTTGGCAGGCATTTTTCACTTCGCATTTAGACCAACATATCAAACAGAATATTTGGGCTACGCTTCGCTACGCCGCGGCCCGGATTTGAACCGGGAAATCCTTTCGGAAACAGGGTTAGCAACCCTGCGCAGTACCAGGTTGTGCCACCGCGGCAGTTAATTGTGTTCTATCCAATCTGTCGCGGTGGCGACCAAAGGTTTCAGCCTTTGTGCATGCCATCCGCGGCAATTGTGATTTGTTTGTTCTCTTTTCTTGCCTCAAATGACGAATCTGGAGATAATTTAAAAATGTTTGCGGCCAAAAGGCCTGTTTATGGGTGATATTCGATATAGGCCGGGTTTTATCGTCGCCTCTAAGCGGGTCATAGGTCTCATCCATATGCTCATTTTACTGGTTTTAGCCGGTCCGCATGCGATGGCAGAAGGTGTTTCATTCTATGACAAGGAGTATATCGTTCTTGACGCTAGGATCTCTTCTAGCATCGACCTTCTGGATGTCGGGCCTTATCCTTCTGTCGAGTACATAATTGCGGATCTGTTTTTCCATCCGGTCTTTGATAAGCGTCTCGATATGGTCTCTATAAAGACCGATCCATCAAGCAAAAGCATCGATTCGCGCCTGAGGTTCACTTGGCTGGCTCCCGAGAATGATACTGTGGCTTTCTCAGTGGATACTAGGTTAAAGAGCAAGGCGGTCTACGCCCAGATCCCTAATAAGGTCGCTTATCCTCTATCATTCATCCCTCCTGATGTGGCAGTCTATGTCACGGAGACACCGACTGTCGATTTCTCTTCTCCTGAGATCGCGAAGGTGGCGGGGGACCTGACCAGGGGGGAGGATGATCTTTTTCTGCTTGTCAGTTTGATAGCGGCATGGACCCGAGACAAAATAACTTATAATCTCAGTTCGGTCAACGCGAAGGTGAGCAAGCCCGCTAGTTGGGTCGTCAAGAACAAGCAGGGGGTGTGTGATGAGATCACGAATCTTTTTATCGCTGTTCTTCGCGCGTCGGGGATTCCTGCAAAATTTATCTCAGGACTCTCCTACACTAATTCTGACAATGTAAAGGAGAAGTGGGGGGCTCATGGATGGGCTGAGGTGTATTTCCCAGGCTACGGTTGGGTTCCTTTCGATCCTACTTATGGCCAGTTCGGGTGGTTGGATCCTAGCCACATCAAGCTCAAGGAGGGGCTCGATGCGACCGAGCCTAGCACTACTTATGAATGGAGGGCAAAGGATGTCAAGTTGGGTATTCATCCTCTTCGCTTCGAGTCTAAAGTAGTCGAGCAAGGTCCGAGGTTGGAAGTGCCTCTTGGTTTGGAAGTAGATCCTGCGTATGGTTCGGTAGGCTTGGGCTCGCATAATGTGATTCTCGCGCGGATCGCAAATCTCGCGAACACGTATCTCGATGTGGACTTATCGCTTGGTCCTACCGAGGGTGTCTCGATCATCGGTCCAGCTAGGAAAGATCTGTCGCTGCGGCCTTTTGAGAGGGTGACCGTGTCATGGGTAGTGCGGCTGGACCAGGAACTCTCCCATGATTTTATTTATACGTTCCCTATGACCGTTTACACTCAGCGCAATGCCAGCGCAGTCTCTTCTTTCAATGCCAGCGATCAAGAGCCAGTGTTGTCTTGGGATGATGCGATTGCGATCTCAAAAGGAGAATCTGATTCCGGCAGAGGGTTGCCTAGGCCTGATTGCTCGCCGTCTGTCTCGGCTCCGATGGTCGATCAGCCTTTCAAGATCGCGTGCAATGTCTCAATGCCTGGTGATCTATCTTCGAAAAAAGTCGTCCTGTGTGCCGATGGCCTCTGTGAGATTCTCAACCCTCCTGTCGGTGGCCTTTATGAGTTGAAGGTGCAGAAGAGATCGCCAGGTAAACAGGAGACCCTTGTGACTCTCCATGTTGCCAATCTGACAAGTTATGGGTCTGTCCTAACCACTGTGCTTGATTCACCAAGGATGGTGTTGTACAATGCGTCGGCTCCTTCTCTGGTGGGTTATGACGACCGTTTCAACCTGTCTGTTTCTGTCCGTAGGGAGAGCCTCGCGATGCCTCGTGTCGCAACACTGACTGTACGCCTTCCTGGTTTTTCATCCAGTTGGCCGATTCCCGAATCCCCGGTTAGCTCGTTTAGCATCGCGATGTCTGGGTCTGACATCGCAGGTGCTGGGGGGCTTGATGTGATATTAAGATACGAAGGTGATAGTGGCAAGATAATCGAGGAGCGCAAGCAACTCGAGGTGTCAATCAAGAGCCTTAATGCTTTGCAGAGCATACGGATGCTTTTTGCCCGATTGGGTTTCTGGATCCATGATAATGTAGCCTCCAGATTGGTATCCTGATGGTTTAGCCTCAACATATGTTGAAGATTTGATAACCTTTTTATACATATATCCGTCGGGCATCTCCTATGGATAATCGTATCGTGTTTCTATTGATAGCGCTAGTTGTAATCGTGGGCTGTGTCAAGCCAGAGGCACTCGGTGAGAAGAATGCTACCAAGAAGCCCGTCTCTTTAAAGAATGAGTCGAAGCCATACGCGAATGCGTCTATCATTCAGTCTAACGTATCTGCCGAGCCTCAGGAGGTTGTGGGTCAGGCGGACGTGGTGATTGATTCCGGAAACATCACCATTGAGACTAATGAAAGTATTCCCAAAGCCGCGCCTGCTGTCCCTGAGAAACCCAAGAATCGCATCGATGCAAGGACAGGCTACACTACAAGCGATGTCACGTCCACATGGGACGGCAAGACCGAGAAGTTCACAGTTCCTGACGTCGACAAGGATGCTGTGGCCTTTGATATCGCTCAACATCTCGGCAGAGGCATCCGTGAGGTCAGGCCGTTCATCTACATCAATGGCGAGGCGTACCTAAAACCTACCGAGCTAAAGAAAGAGTTGGCGAAATATGCTCAATCTGAGTCCAAGACGTTCAACATATCCACGATACCTATCCTTGCCGTAAAAGAGGAAGGTTTCATCCGTGGTGTCGGCTGCGATCTTGAGAAGAAGTACTTGAGGGTGGATTTGGCCAATCCTTCTGATAAGGAAGTGACTATCTACAAGGAGGGTGGCTCAGGTCCGAAGGTCAAGGATGCTTTGGTGATCTCTCTTAACCGGCGCCTCTTGGGTGATATGAATTGTGGTGAGTCTAACAAGTTAGGCGCAGGTCTCAAGGTTTCTTGTGTCCGTGGGGAAGCGATCTTCATCTCAGGAGGCAGCATGAACCAGGCAGATACCAACGCTTCATACGACACAACAAAGCCGGATCTTGTCTATGCGACAAGGCCTGGTTACCACGAGTCTATCCAGTTCTTTTGCAGGCCTTCTGAAGGGAATGCCACTGATTCCTGAATCTATAGTGGCGGACAAAATAATTGAGCTATTAACCTCCGCCACTATATCTAAAGGACGCAACTATCTTTATCAATTATTTGCGTCCTTTACTATATTTCTTGGGCGTGCCATCCAAGTCCATACATTTTTTAAACCGCTTCCTCACTCTTCCTGTTTATGATCGATATCGAATTGCTGCGGACGAACCCTGACATCTTGAGGAATGACCTAAAGAAGCGCCGTGATTCCGTCAAGTTAGCATGGATCGACGAGATATTAGAGAAGGACAAGGTATGGCGTCAGGAGGTCGCCAGGCTAAACGATATCCAGCGCAGCAGAAACTCTCTCTCTCAGCAGATAAACGAGTTGAAGAAGCAGGGTAAAGATGCCTCGCAAGTGCTTGCAGAGGTCAAGGCTCTTCCTAAGAAGATTGAAGACCAGCAGGCAGCGTGCGATGTGATCAAGGCTGAGATCGACAATAAGCTCATGCGCTTGCCCAACATCACTCATGATTCTGTCCCATATGGAAAAGACTCTTCAGAGAATGTGGTCGTCAAGACCTGGGGCAAGAAACGTGTCTTCGATTTCCCGGTCAAGAACCATGCAGAGCTGGCGGAGTCTTTGGGCATCGCGGACTTCGATCGCGCTGTCAAGATAAGCGGCGCCGGGTTCTACATCCTAAAAGGCGCTCTCGCCCAACTGGACCAGGCTCTTGTCCGTTACGCTCTCGATAATCTGATCAAGAAGGGTTACACTTTGGTCCAGCCGCCTTTCATGATGCGCCACAAGCCGTACTCTGGCGTGACTGACCTCGGTGATTTCGAGAATGTCATGTACAAGATAGAGGGAGAGGACGAGTATCTCATTGCCACAAGCGAGCATCCGCTCTGCGGCATGCATATGGATGAGACTATCTCAGAGGGATGCCTCCCTATCAAGTATGTGGGGATCTCTCAGTGCTTCCGAAAAGAGGTCGGCGCCCACGGCATCGACGAGAAAGGCCTGTTCCGTGTTCACCAGTTCACGAAGATCGAGCAGATAATCTATTGTGTCCCTGAAGAGAGCTGGAAGTTCCATGAGGAGCTGATAAAGAATGCTGAAGAGCTCTTCCAGGGCCTTGAGCTTCCGTATCAGATGGTGAACATCTGCACAGGCGACTTGGGCATAGTCGCAGCCAAGAAATACGATATGGAGGCCTGGATGCCTCGCACCAAGGAGTACAAGGAGGTCGTGTCTGGCTCGAACTGCACTGATTGGCAGGCGCGGCGCCTCAACATCAAGTGTGGTAAAGAAGGTGGCCACAAGAGGGTGCTCCACACTCTTAACTGCACCGCGATCGCCACGTCTAGGGCGCTTGTCGCGATTCTTGAGAATTACCAGAACGCGGATGGCAGCGTTACGATACCGAAAGTGCTTCAGCCCTACATGGGCGGCATGAAGGTGATCGAGTCTGTCAAGGCCAGGTCTTTCGATAAGAAGGCTGAATTCTCTTCTGCTTCCAAGCAAGAGGCGGCTCCTTCGAAGAGTCCTGCCTCTCCTGTGTCAAAGAAAAAAAGATAGTTTGTGCGTTTTTGAGTCTTCTCAATGTCAATTTTCGCTGCGTGAGTCCGCAACAGCGACGAACGCGCGAAAATTTAACTCACCGCCCCTGCTGTTGGCACGAACGCCCTTTCGCTGACCTGGCGCCATCCGCCCCATCTGCATTCCACGTCGAGCCTGCAGTTGTCTCCGCATGAGCAGGAGGTCTTGCTGCCGCAAGGCACTGTTCCGCATTGAGTGTTGCATACTAGCTTCTCGCTTGAAATCTGTATGCTGGGTTGACTGGTCGGATAGCATGTGCAGCTGCCTATCATCAGGTACGATCCGAAGTCGATGCTGGCGGATTTTGAGCATACTCCGTTGGAATTTAGGTACGATAGTATTGTGCTTGACCAGTCCCTTTTCTGGGGGCTCATCGATCTGCTGGAGCATATCTCGTCGCAGCTCTGTGGAGTGGGGGTTGTGGTGCCTGTAGTGGTGGTCGTCGTTGTCATCGGTGGAGGTATCATGGTGCGCGTCGTTGTCTGCGGCACGTAGGGTGTTGCTTCCCTCTTGCAGTCTCTCCTCTCTGATTCTATCGCTGAGTGGGCGCCAGGAGGTATGTTTGCTTCGATCAGTTCCTCTTCGCCAAACGATTCGTATTTTGATGGTGTGAGCCTGTACTTGGATAGGAGCCTCTCGTACCTTTGGCATGGGCCTTGTGTTGTCTGGGGTATCATCCGTCCGGTTAGTTGTTCGGCGGTCATCTGTGGGTTGATGGCGATCGCTCTCGCCTGCTCTTTGCATTTCTTCAGGCATTCCTCAAGTAGCGCTTTGAGCGCCGCGAGTTGCTTGTTCATCGAGGCGAGGTCCCGGTTCGCTTTGCTCGCTGCATCTTTTTTCGCGCTCAGGTCTTTGTTCGCCGCTTCAGCTTTCTGTTTGGCGGCGTCAAGGGCGTCGGACAGGCTCTTTCTGTATCCGTCCTTTGCCTCCTGTCTTGATTTGTCGTCGTAATTCTTCCAGTTGTTCTCTGTTTCTGCCGCTGTCTGGTCTCCATCGAGGTATCTCTCGAAGTTCTCGCGCGCGACCATGCGGTCTATTAGGAGGTCTGATGATGTGATCCTGCGGCCGTTCGATTCTGCCCAGCTCTGTGGGTTATCGAATTCCTCTATCGCCCTGCTGGCCCGATCGACTGCTTGTTGGGCTTTTTTCGCTTCATCCTCTGCTGCAGCTGCTGCCGCGTCTGCTTGCGCCGCGGCCGCTTCCTGGTCTTTGATCTTGTTGGACAGGTCGTTTATCTGCTGCGCTATTGGGTCGCATATCTTGCAGGTCTTCTTTATCTCTTCTGCGGCCTTGGCGATCTCTGCTTCGCGTCTTGCCTGTGCTTCTGCCACGCGTTTTGCTTCTGCTTCGCGCGCGATCCGTGTTTCTCTCTCGTATTTCTCCCATTCCTGGCGCTGCTGCTCCTGGTAGTTGTCGGTCCTTGCTGTCACCTGTCTTTGTTCAGGGCTTGGCTGGTAATGCTCTCTTTTTTTCTTCGGTTTTGGATCGGTCCAAGTCGCGTCGCCTGATGATGTGCTGTATCTCGGGTCGCATTTGACTTTGATGTTCCAGTTGTTTGCGATCATCGGGCTTGTCCTGCCAAGATCCCACCATCTTGCGGTGATCCTTCTGTAGTTGGCGGGTTCAAGCTCTTCTTGCGACCCTTTGAGTGCTTCTCTCTTCCATTTGTTCTGGTTCAGCGATAATTCGAGCATGTCGTTTAGCCCTTTGGTCAGCGCTTCGCCAAATGGCGCCCCAAGGTCCGCTCCTATCTTAAATCCCGCGAGGAATGGTCCGGCTAGATCTCCTGCGCCTGCTGCGTCGAATCCTTTCTTTATGGCGTCCTCAGCCGCCTCTTTGCCTTTCTCGGTGGCGTAGTCCATCGCTTCGTCTGATGCGAGCTGTTTGAGCCTGTTGATGTGCTCGTCGAATTGTGGGAATGTTGCTTTGTGCTCCACGCTTGTGACTTTGCATTTGCATCCTGAGAGCCGGTAGCTTATGACTCGTCCGGGGAACCGGTTTCCATGGTTGAAATTGCCTGTGAATGTGCCGTCTGCCTTCGTCTTGAGGTCTGACACGAGGTCCGAGTCATAGTATGCCTCGAGTTCGCATGACTGGCCGTTGCCATCCTGGTCGGTGATGGTCACTTGCTCGGTCTTGACTATGTCTAGCTTCATCTCGCCGTATTTGTCCACTAATTCTTTGAGTTTCTCCGCGGTCTCTTTTATCTTCTCGACTTTGTCTTGCAGCGTGGATTCGCCGCCGTCATCGGATCCTTCTTCTGCGCTCGCGGCAATCGATAGTGTCAGCAGCATTATCATGATGATGGCGGTTGTTTTCATGGGTCTCACCTGTTGCTTTGGTGGATTCGCTTGTATAAAATCGTTCCGAAAGATTTCTGCCCTGCATTAGTCCGAGAATATCTGGATAGGGTCCATCATCAACTTATATAAACAAGGGATTACTATTCGTTCCAATGGCAGATATCCCCGGTTGGGTTTGGCTGTTGGTAGGCATCTTTGTGGCTGCTGTCTCTCAATATGTCGGCGGCCTTCAATTCTTCGTGATTCTGGGTTTTCTGTTCATTGCATGGGGTGTATTCAAGATTGCCAGGGATTACATGTTAGGCGACGAGAAGCCTAGGAAGCCCCCTTGGGAGCGAGACGCCGCACAGCTGGGCCGCACTCAGGGTATATCTGGGATGGGTGGCTTGCGCCCCCTAGATGATGCCGGTGAGGATCTGGGCAGGTCCACGCAGTCGAGCCATTCCGTCCGCGCAGTCCCTTGCCCTACCTGCAAGACGCAGGTGTGGAGCACTGCCCACTTCTGTCACTTCTGCGGCATGCGCTTGAGGAATCCGGGGCAGGGGAAGTGAGTCCATGGATAGGTCTCATCTAATTGAGGATTAGATAATACCCCAAACCTCCGAGCAAGACGAATGCGATCCAATCCTCCCAAGTGAATCTCAGCCTGGGCGGAAATGTCCTTGTTTTCATCGCTCTGAAAGCGCGTGCCTCGATAGATATCGAGAGGTCGAACGCCTTTATCAGCAGGAGGTGGAGGGTGGGGATGATGATTGGTAGGAATGACTGCATCGATTCAACAGGTCGCCTAAATGAGAGCATCATCTTGTGCGCCCTCGCCTTTTGCGCATCTATCACATGATGGATCTCGCGCGTGATCACCGGCACGAATCTTATTGCGATTGTGAGCATGAAAGCGAGTTCATATGGCACTTTCATCTTTGTGAGGCTGAGCATGAGGTCCCTAGGTGAAGTGCTCATGGCAAAGATCGTGCTTGACAAGGCAAGGATGATGAATCTCAACGCAAAGAAGAACCCGTCGACAACTCCTTTATGGATGTCCCAAAGTAGCAGGCTGAACATTATCATGAATCCTACCGGGAACAAGAGTATGAACATCCTTGTGGAGTTCCATACCATCTTGATTGGCAATCTGCTAAGCAGCAGAAACAACATCATGAGCAAGAGCAATCCGACTATCTCCCTCTTTTGAATAGGCAAGAAGACAATCAATGTGAGCCCGACAAGCCAGGCGATCTTGGTGCGGGGATCCAATCTATGTATCGCCGAATCCCTGTAGATATAGTCGTAGAACTGCATAGAAACGTTTAAATGCCCCTTGTTTAAATACCTTAATAGATGTTGAAGAGATTCACTACAAAACAATTGGTCTTACTCGCACTGATCGCGGCCTTCATATTCGTTTTTGATATGGCCTTTGTTTCAGGCATCGAAGCTGTTGTTGGGGTCCCTGGAGTCGGTGTCTTGGTAGACACCATCTTTGTCTTGGCCATCGCCACAATCGGTGGGCTCATAGTGAGGAAACCTGGGACCTTTACCATAATCATTCTCATCTACTCTACTCTGTGCATCCCGACAAATATAATCGGACCGCCCGGGGCATACAAATTGCTCATCGGCCTCTTCTTGGGCCTCTTCGCAGATATAGTCCTCGCGCTTTTCCACTACAGGAGGTTAGGATACCTGATCTCACTTCCCATCGCCAATGTCCTTGTCTTCCCGCTCCTGCTCTATATGATGATTGTTCTCGCATTGCCCGGTGCGCAGGAACTCCAAAATACCATATGGATGTTCATTGGGATAACCGCCATCGAATCAGTGATAGGCTCCTGGCTGGGAATCAAGTTATATGAGAAGAAGATAATCAAGATGGCGATAGTCAAGCAGTTTGGGGATTAAGATGTTAAAAAAGTTCACCACAAAGCAGTTGGTCTTCATTGCGCTGATGGCTGCGTTTCTGTTTGTCATCAATTTTGGGATTGGCGGCTGGATAATAGCTATCACTGGAATCCCTTCGGGGTCGATTTTTTTGACTGGTATAACTAATCTTGTCGCGGTAACTCTAGTCGCCTTGACTGTCCGCAAATTCGGCTCGATAAGTCTCATGTATCTTGTGTATAGCATCATCGCTCTTCCGACACCGATGGCCGGTGGTCCGCCAGGATATGTGTGGAAGATCCTGTTGAATGTCATCGCTGCATTGGGAGGTGAGGCGGTTATCTATCACTTTAATTATCAGAAAAAGGGATTTATCATCGGCCTGCCGGTACTCACTGTGTTCATGCTTGCGATTTACCTGGCAGCATTCCGAACTCTTGGCATGCCTGAATATGATAAGATGTTAAGCGCGGTCTACTTTATGGGTGCTGCTTTCATTGTATTGGGCTATCTCGGTATGTGGCTTGGATTCATGGTTTACAACAGATTCAAGGACAAATCCATCGTGAAACAATTGAGTGATTGATATGTTCAAGAAGTTCACCACTCGGGAGCTCGTCTTATCCTACTGGATCCTTGGCACATTGGGGATTCTATTCGGGTTTGTTGTCCATCGGAGGATGAGCCGGATGCGTATCATGGCTCAACTAGGGGGCTGACGATGTTTGAAAGATTCACAACAAAACAATTGGTGTTCCTGGCGTTGATGGGGGCGGTGCTGTTCCTGCAGGATATATCGATCTCCATACCAATCTATGCTGCGACAGGGATTCCTGGAGCCGGCTATGCGATAATCGGGATTACATTTGTCCTTGTCGCGATTGTCGGGGCATTGGTCGTGCCAAGATTCGGTAGTTTCACGATTATGGCTTTCATATATTCGGTCATCGCTATTCCCACGCCAGTCTATGGCCCGCCAGGCCTGTTCAAGGTCCTCATGTCAGTGATGGTCGGCCTCATAGGCGACCTCCTCATTTGCGTATTCAGATTCAAGAGGCCGGGTTACTACCTCGCAGGAGCCGTCTGTAATATGGTGTCAGTGTTGCTTTATGTGCAGATGGCATTTCTGCTTGGTTTGCCAGAAGCCGGCGATTACGCAAATACTCTCTGGACGCTGGTAGTGATTTACGGAGTGGAAGGATTGATCGGCACATGGCTTGGGCATATCGTGTTCGATAAGATAAAGAAGCGGCGGATCGTACAACAAATTTCAGGATGACTATGTGGTATTTGAAACTGCGCACAGGACCGGAGCATACTACCATATGCGAGATCGCGAAAAAGTATAGGGTCTCTTTGTCAGGGTATCCTATCAATCATAGGGTAAATGATGGGTGCATCCTCCTCACAGTGGCGGGGTTTGTTAGTGGCCCGGCTGAAAATGTGAGGGAGTTCATCAAATCCGGAAAGAGAGAGTTCATCCGTCTTGAAGTGAACAAGAATTTCCTTATAGGCCAAATCCGCATGCCGTCTTACCTGGCTGTGTTGTACTCTCCTCAGATAATATTTGTTGAGCCGGCGAGATACGACCCGGATGGTGTTGAAACGATTGAGCTGGCGTGCTGGGACAGGAAGCCATTAGAAGAGATCGTGACTCGCTATAAAGCGCATTACAATGCCAAAGTCTTATGCTTCCATCGCAGGAAGATATGCAACATCTCAATTCTCGGTATGAACCCTGAGATAACAGATAAGCAAAAGATTGCATTGTCCTTGGCGATAAGAGAAGGCTATTACCGCTTTCCAAGGGGGACGACGCTGAAGCGGCTGGCTGGACTGATGAAGGTTTCCTTCTCGACATTTCAAGCGCACCTGTGCAAAGCCGAAGCGAACTTGATCCCGAACCTCTTCAAGCAATAAGCGGTATATACCGCCTTAATCTTTTTGTCCGTTCTTCATATCCTTGATGGTATGAGGATCTTTGATCTCACTACGCGGCAGATGATCTATGTCTCGCTCATGGCCGCGAGCCTGTTCGCGATAAATCTGGTTTCCGGAGGCGCTTTGTCAGCCGCTACCGGAATCCCGATGGCAAACGACATACTCACAGCGTTCACCATAGGGTTATGGGACTGCCTATTGATCAAGACATTGCCTCGATTCGGGACTTTCACGGCATTCTACACTATATACAGCATCCTTGAGCTTCCCACAACACTAGGTGGGGCTCCTGGCTTTTGGCCAAAGGTACCAATAAACGCGTTCACCGGGTTGATTGCGGATACTATTCTCCGCCTGGCGGGTTACAGGGAGTGGAGCATCTACGTGGTATGGTACTCCCTCTCCACAGTAAATGTGCTTGTGTTCCTATGGGTTTTGCATCTGATGGGGGTCCCTGGGATCGACACGACATTCCTGATCGTCCATTGGATCATACTCTCCTACTGGGTGTTCGGGACGATCGGCATCGTATTTGGCTCCAGAATCTTTTCCAGGATCAGGGATTGGCCAATAGTGCGCATTCTCCAATAGAGGGCTTTGAATTACCCCTATATTTCGTCGGATTCAAAACCCTCAATAGGGTTGCCTTCATCCAAAATAGTCCTTGCACAGCTCATCAATTGACACGATTCTGCCGTCCTTCATCCCGACGATACGGTCGCAATATTCAGCGATAAGCTCGATGCTGTGGGATATCATGATGATTGTCATGCCATTAGAATTCAGGCGCTTGACATAATCCATTAGGGCTCTCGCGCTCTTGTGGTCAAGGCCCGTGTCAGGTTCATCGATTATCAGGATATTTGGCATCATCGCAAGCACGCTTGCGATAGACACTCTCCGTTTCTCGCCCACGCTCAATGAGTGGGGATCCTCTCCTTTCTTTGCGCCAAGCCCTGTGATGCGCAGGGCTTCATCAACCCTTTTCTTGACGGTGTTCTTTCCAAGTCCAAGGTTCCCGGGTCCGAACGCGATTTCATCTTGGATAGTCTCTTCGAATAGCTGGTAGTTGGGGTTCTGGAACACATACCCTATATGCCTTGTGCGGACAGCCACATCCATCTCTGATATGTCCTTCCCTTCAAGGAGGATCTCTCCTTTACCGCGCAACAGTCCGATGATATTGAGCGCAAGAGTGCTCTTCCCGCTGCCGTTGAGGCCGATGATACCTAAGAAATCGCCCTTGCCTACGCTCAAGTCGATGCTATGGAGTGCCTCCTTGTCAGGATACGAGAACTCAAGCCCTTTTATCTCGAGGACCGTCTCCTTCTTTGTGGTGCTTGGCAGTCTCGTGATTCGTTTCCTAATGTCCTCAGTGTCATGCAATGGAAACATTATCTCGTTGTATTTCTTGCTTGTAAAGACCTCTTTTGGGCTTCCTTCCTTGACCAGCCTGCCATTATCGATAAGCAATATTCTATCGCAGAGCGAGTCCAGAAACTCGACATTATGCTCGATTATCAGTATTGTGTGCCGCTTGCGGAGTTTTCGTATGAGCGACATAAGGGTCCATATAGATGCCTGATCCAGGTTCGCGGTCGGCTCGTCGAAGAGCAAGATCTTGGGCCTCATCACGATCACTGACGCCAGAGCCACTCGCTGCTTCTGCCCTGAACTGAGTTCCTCGATAGACCGGTCTCTGAGATCTCGGATGTCAAGGAGGTCCAATGTTTCATCGAGCCTTTTCTGGATTTCGTCCCAGGGTAGATTGAGGTTCTCAAGCCCGAATGTGATCTCGTCTGCCACATTCAGCGCGAAAAGCTGAGATTCAGGGCATTGGAAAAGCATCTGCGCGGTCTGTGCCAACTGCGGCATCGACAGTTTGCGAGTATCCTTCCCCTGAAGGATCACCGAACCATTAACCTTTCCAGATATCGCGTGTGGGATCAGGCCAGACAGGGCGAACATCAGAGTCGACTTGCCGCAGCCAGACGGTCCGCATATGCCGACCACATCACCATCTCGCGCGGAAAAGTTGATATTTCTGATAGCGGGCGTCTTTTCCTGAGGATAGGAATAGGAGAGTCCCTTCACCTTTATAGCGTCCATATCTCTTCGCACATGCCTTGGCTTAAATAGATTTTCAGTCTACGCGCTCCCACGTTCCATTCCTGTACTCATAGACTTGGGTATTGACCTTCAGGACACGGTCCTCGAACCCATCACTTCCGATCACCGACTCGTATCCTCTCACCTTCTCAAGCGAGCTTTTCAGGCACTCGGTGTCTTTTGGCTTGCACGCCATGACTGCCTGTTCGATTATCATCCCCTCCTCATAGCCGATCGCTGAATAAGCCAGGTCAGTGGGCGATGCTGCCCCGAATCTCTCAGCATACTTCTTTCCGAATGAGGTCGCTGAGATGTTCTGCGGTACGAAATCGATGGAGAGCGTGCCTTCTAGCGTCTCGATTGATGCTGTCTTTATCACCGCGGGTATGATGCACTCCGAACTGGTCATGCACAAGATTTTGAGGGGGTATCCAATCTCGCTCAGTTGGCTGAACATGGCTGTGTATTCAAAGTCGAACCCGATCATTACCAACGAGTCAGTGCCGTCATTGTATGCCTTCATCAGTAGGGTCTTGAAATCAGTCTCCCCTACATTGTACCGGTATTCCTTGATGTCTGGCTCCACTCTCTTTATCCCCTGGATGCATAGGTCGCTGTATTCGGCTTGCGCCATCAGCACGCCTAGGTGATTGTATTTGCCATGTTCCTTCGCGTACCTGATGAGTGATTCGCATCCGGTCAGCGCGTCGAAGTTCGCCTTGAACGCGTATGAGGACTTGAGCGGGCTTCGGATGTACGCCTCATAAATGAATGGCTTTTTCCCCGCGTCAAGAACCGGGCTGACAGCAAGCATAGGCGGGGCGAACATCACGCTGAATAGGTCAGGGTCGTCGAATGCCAGCAGCTTCTGGACCGCGTCTAGGCTGGTTTTCGGGTCGAGCTTTGTGTCTTCTACTATAAGGCGCATCCTTGTGCGGTTAGGTCCATGGTCTCCATTGGCCTCATCTATCGCCATCTGCATTCCTGCTACGAACGGCTTTCCGTATGTCGCTCCTGCCCCGCTCAACGGCGCCAGCACTGCGATATTCGATCCGGTCTCTGCGGTTTGTGTCAGGGTGTCGGCGCCTGCCATTCCCGTGTTGGCGCATCCGGTCAGGGCAAGGAGTGCGATCACCGCGGTAAATGTGGGCATGATCTGTCTTGTCATCACTGATTATATCTTGCCGGCTAATATGAACTTGTGCGGTATTGTTACAATACCAACATTTTTATATTGTCTGATTTTGATATTGGATGATGGACCTTGATTCATTGAGGAAGGTGGGCTTAAGCGATGGTGAGGTGAAAGTCTATTCCGCGGTGCTGGAATCCGGCTTAGCTTCGCTCAATAATGTCCATGAGAAGACCGGCATCGAGCGGCGCAATATCTATGATATAATCAATAAGCTGGTGGAGAAAGGCTTGGTGGCCTACACCGTGGAGAACGGCAAGAAGAGGTTCCAGATCACGCATCCCCGTAAGATAATGGATTATCTTGAGGAGAAGAAGAAAATCATCGAGCGCATGGAGCAAGAGATCCAGCCGCAGATCAGTGATCTCACAAGGATATTCAATTCAGCCAAGGGCCATATCCGCGCAGAGGTCTATCGTGGCAATGAATCCATCAAAGCCCTCCTTGAGGAAGGGCTCGATCACAAGGAGAATTATTGGATCGGCGGCAACAAAGGCCTTGACAGGTATTTCCCGGTCTGGTGGGCTCATTTTGACAAGCGCAGGATAAATAAGAAGGTATTCTGGTATGATCTGGCTGACCAAGGGTTGGTCCTTAGCGGGGCGAAGCCCGGGCTGGATGATAAAAGATTCTATGAGCTCCGCTTCCTGCCCAAGGCCTTGGCATCGCCGATGGTCATCCTGGTCTTCGGCGACAAGGTCGCCCAGATCCTTTGGAGCGACCAGTCATTCGCCTTTGTGATAGAATCAAAAGAGATCAGCCTGAGCTTCATGAAGTATTTCCAATATTTCTGGGATCGCGCCAAATCCTAGTGATCCGCGTCGGAAGCTCAAACTGGGGGGTTATAGTATAATACTTCCATTTTAGTAAAAACCGGCGGTTATACTAAAATTTCGGCTCGTTAAGCTATCTGCGGCCGCTCTCCCACAACGCATAAAAGCCAGGCCGCAAACCCTTCTGTCATGCCCCTCTTCAAAGATATGCTCTCGTCCGGCGAGTCGCTCTTCAAGAATCGCGACGCGCTCGACTTCGAGTTCGTGCCTAAGATGATGCCTTATCGGGAGATGCAGCAGAAGCGCGTCGCCCATTGCATCGCTCCTCTTCTCCAGGAACAGAACGGCCGCAATCTCCTCATCCATGGCCCGTCAGGTATTGGGAAGACTGCTGCCATCAAGTGGGTATTTCGCGACCTTGAGGATGAGACCGACGCTGTCGAGGTGTTCTACATCAACTGTTGGCAGAAGAACACGACGTTCAAGATACTGACCGATCTTTGTCATCAGATGGGTTACATGTTCACTCAGAACAAGAAGACTGAGGAGCTTATGGCTGAGGTCGAGAAGATCGTCAACAAGCGCAGTGCGGTGTTCTGCTTCGATGAGATCGACAAGGCTGAGGATTTCGATTTTCTGTACTCTCTTTTAGAAACAATCCACAAGAAGTCTGTCATCCTGATCACTAACTACAAGGAGACCATCGCCGCGCTGGACTCGCGCATCACTTCCAGGCTCACTCCCGAGGTCCTGGAGTTCAAGCAGTACACCCTTCAAGAGACCCATGGCATTCTCAAGGAGCGCATCGGTTACGCGTTCGTCTCAGGGGTCTGGAGCGATGATGCGTTCAAGATCGTCGCTGACAAGTGCGCGGATCTCAAGGACATCAGAAGCGGCCTCTACCTGCTAAGGGAAGCTGGCCTCTCCGCTGAAGAAGTCTCGTCCAAGAGGATCATGCCTGAGCACGCTAGCGCCGCCATCAGCAAGCTCGATGAGTTCACTATCAAGTCCACCGAAGAGCTCGCCGATGAGAAGCAGCGCGTCCTCTCCATCATAAAGGAGTTCTCTGGCGCTAAGATCGGCGATCTCTTCAAGCACTACCAGGAGAAGGGAGGAAGAGCCACTTACCGCACGTTCCAGCGCACTATCGAGCGCCTCGCGCAGGGCAAGTTCATCGTCGCCGAGAAGACCCAAGGAGGGTCAGAAGGCAACACCACGATCGTCAAGGCGATCGACCACAAGAAATTGACAGAATTCTAAGGGCTATCCTGCGGGCGGGCTATTCATCACCAGATCCTTGAGAAGAATCCAGATATCTTGTCTGTCCAGGTCTCGCCCTTATCCTTTTCTTCCCTCGTCTGGAACGTCCTTCCGTTCCAATACGCCTCGGCTTCAGCCTCGATCCGACTTGCGCAAGTCGCCATCGTAAGTGCCGGCCTGTTCAGCTTGGCTCTTTGCCCGACGCCCATCACGATGAGCGCCTCGTCGATGCATGCTTCTGCTGTCTCGGCTGCGTACTTCACGGCAGCTTCTAGCGCGTCAAAGACCGGCTTGAGGACGTTCTCATCTATGGGCTCGATGACTTTGTCGTCTATCGCATAGTATGCGTCTTTGACTTTCGCGGCTATCCCTGTCGCGGCTTTGGCCACCATGGTCGCTCCCCGCGGCACGATTGAGTCGTATGCCATCTCTTTGTGTGAATAGTCATCGAAGATGTGGTATGTGCTAAAGACAGTGCCTGGATCATTCTTTCCGACGAGGTCGCCGTTCTTCGCGAGCGTGACTTTCTCTCCCCGAAATCCTACGCCGTCTCCTTGCAGTTCCTTTAGGAATCTGTCCATGCACTTCACAGTGTCTGTTCGCTGATATCCTTCGTCGAATAATTCCTCGACATTCCTCTCAAGGCGGGAGACGGCTTTCGATTCCGCGGTTGAGACTTTATCCTCTGCCGTTTGTCTTAGCCGGGATAGCGTGCCGACCGGCGCATATACGGGGGGTTGGGGCTGGCTCATGTAGCCCAATCCTTCATCGGACACTATTCGATACAGGTCTCTTCCCATGTCATTCCCTAACTGATGGCTGTTTTTGAAGCTTATGGACGCATTTTCCCCTAATCAGCCTCACTGGACACTGGACACCTCCTGTCCGGGCCTATTTAAACAACCTGGCCGACTTGGTCATTATCGGAAAAAAGCCGATGATGAGGTGAACCAAGATGCCAGAACTGAACCCCGCGGTCTTCGAATCCATTTTTTTCAGGCACATCAAGGCTTTGACTCTCAACCGCCCTGATCCAGACAAGGTGCAGCTTAGGCTGCAGAGCTTCGACTACCAGTTTTCAGACAGGTGGATCAACCATCAGGCGAGGTGAACGACTATGCGCATCGAACTGCGGCTGAATGTGCCTGTGACAAGGCAGACTCCGCTCCGGCTCAAGTTCCCTTGAGCAGGTCGGCGAGGGTTTGACGGCCCTCTGACTATAGACGCTGACAACGTGATATACAATATCAAACCAAAATCGTTTAAGCCCGCTTCAGGCGGGCATTAAACGATTTTAAGAGGTGGACAAGATGAGATGCATACCAAACACAGAGGAACAGATGCACGAGGATGACATATACTTTGAGGAGGCGATATTCGACTTCGCTGAGGCTGACGCGCTCTCCCCTGAGGAAGAAGGATTCATGATGGGTTATCTCGGCGCGGTCTGATTCCAAGTTGGATCGGCCCCACCGTTCCACAGCCTGACTGCATTCTGCTTTTCTATCTTCTCCCCAGACCCCGCCGCGGTACACCCTCCTTTGGTGGCGGGGGATTTTTTCTTTGGAGATTTTATTCATGCATGATTGCAGTTTCCGACCAGCATACTTCTGTCGGCGCTTTGGGTTTGTAGTATAGATTATGGCTCAGTATGACCTTCGCTGCAGTCAATAGTGGATTCGGCCCGAACGTCCGGTAGTCGTGTTTTATGTCCGTCGGTCCTCTGCGGTGGATGTAGATGCTGCGTACCACTGCATCAAATCCGTTTTCAGAGACGTATCGCTTGATGTTCTCTGCGAACTCCATGTCATTGAGCCCGTCGCCGATTACCCAGATCTGGTCGGGTTTGGTTCGGCTGCTGCTTCGATGATTGCTCGAATTGGGTTCCATACAAAGAGGCGCATCGCGCCTCTTGTACACAAAGGCATCGGCCTTTGTTGTACCCCGAAGCTCTGCTTCGGGCCGCGAAATCCCAATTCGAGGCTTAAAAATACCACGGAGCTCTGCTCCGGTGGGATTTTTATTTTCTGTCCGCTCTGGTTTGTATTCTGCCACGCGGAAAGCCCTCAAGGCGACGCTGATGTCTGGCTTGTACTTCAATGTGCGATGGCCCAGTATGTACGCAGCTGTGCCTGAGATGTACCTTGATAGTCCAAGCGTCATTATCTCCGGGAGCGATTTGTGTGGTGGCGTGTCTGTCGTCACGACGATGTCCGCTATCGCTGACACGATCTTCATGAACTGTGGGGCGTCTGTGTAGAGCTTGATCTTCCCTGAGGCCATCGCCTCTTCTCTGTTGTCATGCATGTCGAATGCTCTCCAGAATGTCAGCCAGTCGCAGTTGTATTTCTTCGTCAGTGTGTCATGTCCGATGGCGTTTGCGATCTCGTCGAGGCTCACCTCAACGTTGAATCTCTGCGCGAAAGTCTGCTTCATCGCTTCCCATGTGAACGTCCCACGGTTGACTAGCGTGTCGTCGAGGTCTGTAAATACTATCGTCCTGTATCCCATCTTCATCTCCCGACTCCTTGGGAACTCTCTCTGGTTCTTAAGATTGACTTATCCGGCAGACAAGAGAAATCGATTTCACCGTCGATAAAAAAAGAAAGGCGCCCCGGACCAGACTCGAACTGGTGACCTTACGATTAACAGTCGCACGCTCTACCTGCTGAGCTACCGGGGCAGTTCATCTTTGAGATTCGAGAACTGTTTATAAAGATTGTGGGGAGCCCCGGGATTTCACCGTCGAGAACTTAGGTCTATGGCATCTGTCTCGCTTTACGATCGACGCTCGCTTGGAGAGCGGCCTTTGTGTATATAGACTAGGTTGATGATACCACCGTGCCCGTCCAAGAGGGGATTTTTCGGCTGGACGAGTCTCAGGTTCAATCGGTACAACTGCCCGAGGGTATAGAAATATGGGTCGATAGGCCCGTAATATTGGTTGTCGTAGCAGTCGATTGGGACTGCGCTATATTTAGAACAGATAACCATCCAAATGTTGTGGTCCCTTGCGTCATAGACCTCCCGAAATGGTAGGTGGTCGATGCAACGTTCAGAAAGGTCTTCTTTGTAAAAGGTCGGCATAGACCCAATATTTCGTGTAGGATGCCTAAGTTGTAGGCATAGCTCGAAATGTGTTCCGTTTCTCATCTTTATCACTCATCTGGCCGTTTTCTTGCTCTCTTCTGGAGATATATGATAGGCCTGTAGATTTATATATTACCCCAATTAATTACCTATAAACCGCAAGATTATTAAGAAATTATCCGTATAATATGGAAAGATGGAACTATCTAATAGGGATCGTGTGATCCTCCGGGAGCTGATCAAGGATGGTCGGGCGAAGGTCTCCACAATTGCCAAGGGATCGAGGTTATCCCGTGATATCGTAGAGAACTTTGAACAATTCGGTTTTTGACAAAATGATCTATTTCTGATGTCTA
>JBBSWF010000135.1:0-4954 GCA_038046365.1 Nanobdellota archaeon | reverse complement strand
GCAAACTTTCTCATTCTTCAATCGAAAATCACGGACCAATCTTACTGTCTCTTTCAGACGGATGATATTTAAGCAAGTTCATCTCCGCCATCCTTATGAAACTCGCTACCTTGTCAGGTGTCCTTGATGAGAAGTTCGAGGTCTCCCGCATCAAGGAAGACTGGTCTTTCGCGTTCGACAATCTGGTGCCTAATCAACGAATGACCGAATCATTCAAAAGAAGCTCAGTGGGCCTCTTCATGGCCCCTGGCGAAGAGGTCACAAAGATCTACACTGCTTGTTTTCCGGGCCGATTCGTGTTGTCTGAGATTGAGAAGCGTGGGACCAAGGATGTTCTTCTGATAACAAAACATCCGTTCGATTGGGATGGCAAGAGGGGATTCATTCCCTTCCAGGATGATGAGATTGAGCTCATCAAGCGTCTGCGCATCAACATCTACTCGCTCCACACTCCACTTGACAAGTGCCGCAATGAGTCCGGGTTGTTCTCCACCGCTTACTCTTTCGCGAAAGCCATCGGCCTCAAGCCGGAAGGCGAGTTCGCTTCAGCAGGCAAGCTCAATCCTTCGATGAGAATCGGTGTGTACGGCCGAATCATTGATCAGGACATATCGATCCTTTCCCGTTCGATCTCTGCCCGGATCAGGCATGATGTCAAGGTCTTCAATCACAGTCCCAATCCTGTGCGCAAGGTGGGCATAGTGACCGGAGGCGGTAGCGAACGCGAATTGATTGTCGAAGCCAAGGGTTTGGGAATCGATACCTATATCACTGGGGTCACCCATCCAAATCCAGAGCGTCCTTCTTCGGTTGAGCAGACTGCCGAGTTCTTTGCCACGGCTAAGAAGTTCAATATCAATGTGATCGGCGCTTCCAATTACCTGACTGAGAAGTTCGCTCTCGAACTCTCCATGCCCTATTTTAGCCGTCTTGGTGTTCCGGCTGAGTTCATCGAAGACCTGGAAGCATGGAATCGGCTGGATTAGCGTTCTGTGTTTGTTTAGCATCCTCGGGCCGAAACGCCTTCACGGTCTGTTTGCGTCCGTTGTGGAGATGGCCGGTCTCCCTGATGACTGGGCTAAGGGTCTGCTAGGTGTTCTTCGCCCACGCTATATAATATAGTCTTATTCCCAACATTCAATCCCAGAGATTGAGACTGTGAGACTGAGTTTCTAGTGATTCTTCCCGCCGATCGCTGTCTGCTTCCTGGCTCCTCGCTTCATCTCCCCCTTCTCCCAGGCGCTCGGCTATAAGTTCACAAATCTATGTGAGTGCAAACGAAAGGGCTATTGCCCTCCAATTTCTCTTCAGACTATTGATTCATTCCTAAAGTCTCATTCCCATATTGTGGCTGGGACTGATACGTGTTTCATATGTTCACCGTCAAACCCCCTTCCAAATATCTGCAATCGCCCGTTCTGATCTGGCTGTTTTTCGATGGCTCAATAAGCTGTTCACTTTGGCTTTTTTTACCGGTTTCAACTATTCCCGCCTTGCGCCATGGACCGATCCTTGGATCTGGTGTCCGTTGGTCATGTCCATTTGGCCCAATTAGCTTCCAACCTCACTCTTTCTTTCAATCCTTTGTTTGAGCCCATTCAGGGCCAGTCCGCAGTTTGGTCCATCCCGCCGAACCTCACAACCGGATATCTGCCGCTCACTTTTCTTTTGGAAACCTTTCCAAACCTGTTTTGGGCATCAACTTCAGCTATTTGGATTTGGTCATTTCAGGCTTTGCCCGGTTGCGGGCCAGGTATATCGATTGGCTTTGTTTCTTGGCACTGCCTAATCATGTGGTCCTCTTCCCCCTTCCGGCTGCGATTTTGTGCTTGCTTGCTTTTCTTTCTTGATTATCCGATCCCTCCAGCGTTCCTGTCAGATCTATTATTTCCACTGGTTTTGTGCGTGTTTCCTCAAATACCCATTCCAATAGATAAACTGGGGATTTCACTAGATTTCATTCAGGCTCCCTGATCCCCGCCTACAAATCTCATTCCCAATCCCAGAATCCCATCAATCCCTTCGTAAGTCTCAGGACTTTCTCAGGACTGTCTTAAGACTGTCTTAGGAATAGAGGTTGGGAATGACTATCCCTTCGGGTGTTTTAGCCTGAATGCGGCCATCCCAAACCCGGACTTGTTTCTTGCCGGCACTAAATTGGGGTAGAATGATTCGGATGGTTGGCCAGGCCCGGGTAGCTCAAAGGCCCCAGATCAAATCGGCCTCTCTCGCCCATCCCCTTCTTAAACCTCCTCCAACCGGCTCTTAAGCTTAGGTATTTAACTACTTAAAAGTGATGAAGAAACGAAAGGTTTATATAGCAGCTATGCCTATCTGATACAAGGTGTTGGGAGAGTGGAGGCTATCTTCGCTAGATGGCTTCTTTTCGGATAGAGGGTGATCAGAATACAAGAACCAATGTGCGAGGACTAAACCATGATCGACATCAAGAATTGCCCGGACTGCGGACACAACTCCTTTTTCCACAACAAGGACAAGGGGGAGGTCATCTGCCGCAACTGCAGCTATGTCATAGATGACACACTCATAGACTTCGGGGAAGACTCCCGCGCGTTCGACTTTGAGGAGATGGCCAACAAGTCGCGCACAGGCGCCCCTTTTGACCCCCGTGTGGCCAATAACCTGACCACTGCGGTCGGCAACAGCACTGACCTTGACCGGCTTCCTAAGAAGACAAAGCAGCTCATGCAGCGTATCCGGAAGAAGAACTCATGGACAAGCTCGTCCCTTGAGGTCAACTTCTCTACAGCCCTCACTCAGCTGCGCCTCATCTCATCCTACGTCCGCCTCCCGGACCAGGTTGAGCGCGAGGCGGCAGTCATCTACCGCAGGGCTGCTGAGAAAGGCCTCACTATAAAGCGCTCCATCGAGTCGATCGTTGTTGGTTCTGCCTACATCGCGGCCCGCCAGTACGGCCTGCCAAAGACCATGGAGGAGTTCGTCAAGGCCTCCAAGATCTCGAAGAAAGTTTTGGGAAAGACCTACAAGATGATAGTGCGCGAGCTTGACCTCAAGCTCACTCCGTCAAACCCTGTCGATTATGTCGAACGCTTTGGGTCAGCCCTCGGCCTCTCAGCCAAGGTCCAGACTGAGGCGATCAAGATGATCGAGAAGTCGCAGAACCAGGAGATCACAAGCGGTCTCTCGCCTGTCTCTGTTGCGGCTACAACGCTCTACCTCTCTGCTCTAAAGCTTGGCGAGCGCAGGACTCAGAAGGAAGTCAGTGAAGCGACGAACATTACTGAGGCCACTCTCAGAAGCCGCTGCAAGGACTTCATGAAGGCCTTAAAGATCAAGGTGAAGATCCGGTAAGGGTCTGAATTTTCTTTTTTTTGATTTTTCGGATAGACTGGAGTGATAACTATGATGACTAGAATAACTCCCGCATTGTCCACGCGCATCCTTGCGCAGGTGAAGAAGGGCAATTTGAGCCCTCTTGATTACGAGTCTCTTTTCAGGACCGGCCTGCGCCGGGGAATCCTCCGGGTCAATGATCTGCTACAGGCCTGCTATGGCTATGAGCGGGGTGTCGCTGCCAGGATGGAGTTGATCGAGCAGGGGAATCCGGGGATAAGTTCAAGATCAGAGCTCGCTGATGCCCAGACCTTTCTTAAGGCCTATCGTGTCTCTGAGGACCGGCTGCCTGAGGTATCTTACCTCCCTGGCGCGTTGCGCGCTTCGGCTGCGCTCAGATATCACCACCTCCACGATGAGCTGGACAGGATCTGTGATTACCGCAGGGGCTTGCTGTCTCATCTAGCTCCTTTCAAAGGGACTCTTGTTTGAACTAGGGTGTCGACCATGGAAGACGGCTTTCAGTATTCAGGTGTCCGCTCCAATCAAAAAGGGTTCATCATCGATATGTCTAGGCCCAGGGATCACGGGATACAACCGTTCATCGTGAAGGGCGCTCTTGCTCTTCGCATCTATGAGATAGGTTATCTGTTCCAATCAGCTCAAGATGCGGTCGCTAAATTGGCTTCAGGCTCTGTTTGGAATGCTCGATTGGCAAACCCATTACGTTTTATATCTCCGGATGAGTGTTACCCCCAGACCTCCGTCAAGCGCTGGAATAGCACTGAAGGAGTTAAGGTGGATATCTTAGATTCAATAGATCGACTCCATTTAGCCGTGGCTGATCGGTATTTCAACTATCTGCCGGTGATCGATGTCAGAGTCGACATCGAGACGTCTGATGTTTTCTCGAGCTTAGATTACAATTTGGGCACCCTCACAGTCGAGCTTCTTCCAAAGCAGGGTCGCCGGGTTGATGATGAGGGCCGTTGGTTCGATCAAGCGGCTAGGATAATGAATGTCGGCGCAGGTTACTTCCGAGAAGTGGCTTTGAGGTGAAATGATGCTTCTCGAAGACCTGACGATTGAAAACGGCTCATCAATCCGTTGCCTCTGCTGTGGTGATCCGCTATCGTCAGATGTTCATGTCTGTCCTGATTGTGGCGCTCCGTCTCATGGGGATTGTTGGGATTACATCGGAGGTTGTGGCGTGATGGGTTGTTCAGCTCGCGGCAACAATCTTGATAGTAAGGTTTTGGGGCAGGTCGATTCTTTTGGCAAGGGGGATAAGGATTCCTGGATTAATTTGTATCTGGACAAGGTCCGCGTTTCTTTGAATGGGGTCTCTTTCATTCAGTCTTCCGATCAGGTTCATCCAAATGCAGCCATTAAATTTTTTGAAGAAAAGGATGCGATTTTAGCCAGCGCAGAGGAATGTGCTTTTTTCTCTATATTGAATAACCTTCAAGATCGTGGATGTCTAACTTATACCCGGACTTTTTGTTTTGGATTTAAAGATCAAATTCGATTAGGTGCTCCGTGTGTTGCTTATGAGGAAGTTTCGCATAAAGACTGATTATCCCTCTTAGGGATTACCGCAAAATAATATGCCGGTTTAGTTTGGTTTGATGGTGTAATT
>JBBSWF010000134.1:0-3431 GCA_038046365.1 Nanobdellota archaeon | reverse complement strand
ACCGAACTAGACAAACTCAAAGAATCAACCACCAAGTGAGTTTCCACGCAAAGCCACAAGGGCAGGATAATCGCAAATGGGACGCTAGGAGAACTCAAACAGACTTGTCCGAGATTCAGGGAGCTATGGAAAAAATATCACCAGAATAAGCGCCTCTGATCATTCCAACCTGATAAAATTCTCTAGGATAACCCTCTGCCTCACTTCCGGATGGAAGAGGACGCCGTAGATCGGGAGCTCCTTGTGCTTGACTGCTTGAGGGATATCGCTCTTTGAGAGGATGTCAAATGTCTTCTTCGGGAAGTCGACGTAGTTGTTATGGAGATGGTAGACCTCTTGCTCGCCATCGACGCCGAGGATATCGATGCATTCTTTGAAGAATCCGATCTCTGTCTTCTTGTTCAACGTGCCGTCGAAGACCAGACCTATGATCTGGAAGCCGGCGCAGACGCCCAAGATAGGCTTGTTCAGTGTCTTGATCCAATCAAACCTGTCCAGATTCCTGAGGAAACAGTCATCCTTGAGGCTTGTGCCACAGATGATGACCTTGTCAGCCGCAGTGAGATCTGCTTCTTCAATGTCGATGAACCGCTTGGTGATGAATTCTTGGGCCATGCCTCTGACGATGTCTTCGATAGGCTTGACGAACTCGAAGCGGTGCAGGCGCGACTCGCAGACATCGATGATGAGGATCATGACAATGACACCTCTAAACTGCAGGAGTTGCCTTTACCAGTAGTTTTCTTCTTGGAGATAGTGAGCGGCCTTGAGAAAAGAGGGCAATCAAGGACCAATGATTCGAACTCGCCGCCTTCACCCGCAGGGTTGATGTTGAAGTCCTTGCCTAGCTTCGCGATCCTCTTGATGAATCCTTGGTCAATCTCTTTTCCCAGCCAGGTCTCATCGAGCGGATGGGCAGCTATCCCTGTGATGATGACCTTGAATCTGGCATCGATGAGGTCGCCTAGGAGCTCGAGCTGGTCCTTCTGCCAGAGCGGGTTGAAGCACTCTATGTTCAGCTCGTTGCAAATCTTCTGGATCCTTGTGGCTTGATAGACTGACTGGACCGCGCCGGTGACGATGCCTTCGATATTGTGGGTTTTGATGGCCTCTTCTATCGCTTGCTTGAGGTCACTTAACTCTATCTCCTTCTCGCCCTTTGTCGACTTGATAACTATAGGAACTCCCATCACTTCAGCCTGCTTCTCCACCTGGGAGATGCTGGGGGTGTGGAACATGAAGCTGTGAGGGTCCTTTGATTGGATAGATATGAGGCAAGCGACCTTGTATCCTTCTGTTCTGGCAAGATACGCAGCATATGTGCTGTCCTTGCCGCCTGAGAAGAGCACGCCGAGTTTCATATGGGAAATAGCCCTCAGTTGCTTATTAAGGATTGCCCGGCGCAGTGCGTTCAAAGCAGATATTTTTTGAATTGGCGGATCCGCAATCAGAACCTGTACAGGTTCAAGAAAGCCTTAACCTCATCGCAGAGGCGGGTCACATGATTCTTCATATCTGCCTTGAACTTGCTAGTGACTGGAGGATAGACATACTTATGGAAGATCTGACGCAGGAGGTAATAGATCGGCTTCTCCTCCCACATCTTGTTAGTGTCAGAGGCGAGCCATGCATCGATAATGAGCTGCACCTTGCCTGAATTGAGGCGCCTAGCCATGTCGTCTCGCTTGACGTCTACCTCCTTGACCTGGCTGAAGATCATACGGATGTGGATCGTTTCTTTTGCCCAGTCAGTGACTGACTTGTAGGGCTCGAACTCAATCTCTATATATTTCCCGTCCGGCTGGACGACCTCGGTGTTCTTTAGCTCGACGCGGTCGTAGCCCAGGTTCTCGAAATACTCATCAATTAGGCGGTAGAGCTCGGAGACCGAGAAGAGGCCCTCATACGTGAGCCTCTTCTTCTCGACTATGAAATCTCTCTCGGGCATCTAGGTTACCTCAATCCTGTGACGTATCATTGTGGAAGTATTAAGCGTTTACGATTTTATGGGACACGCGATACCTAACAGCGCAACTCCTGACCGGTTTGAAGTTCACCATCTAGCTTCAGCGGCATTGGTCTTGGCCTCCATATCCAGATATTGCTTCATAACTCCCTGGAGCTTCATCAGGCGGTAATAAAGCTGGTCCCACCAGACGAACGCGATGTCTTCCTTGATAATGTAATTATGATAGAAATTCTGGAGCATCTCAAGGAATGGCTTGAACGGGCCTGATCCTTTGAACCTCTCGTCCTTGTCGAGCGTGACATCCCCTGAGATGATGACCTGGAAGACGCATTGCTGAAGCTTCTTCTTGACGCCTGCGCGCACGACCTCGACTTCGGTTATCTCCCTGATCAGGAACTCCAATTCCGCGTTGAACCTGCAATACTCATTGAGGTCTCTGTAGGCGGTCCAGGTCATCTCCTTCTTGATACCTTCCTGGCCAAGCTTGTGCTTTAGGGTCTTCTCATAGAACTTCCATTTGTTGGACACGAACCAATCCCTGGCCACCTGGAACAGCCCATCGAGGTCGATGATGCCGTTATACCTCAATGTGCCGATAAGGCATTCGTGCTTCAGCTTCGGTGCCATCTATGCAGGATATCTGAAACCTCATTTATAAATGTATCATAGCCGGATTCTGTGAGGCTGAAAAACATGGCGGCTGAGCGACTGCGGCCTGCTCCTTGATTCAGACTGGACCGCGGGGCTCTTCACCAGTCCTTGACTGATAGAAACGCTCGAAGGCTGGTTCAGAGAGGTATGTGTCGATCTTGAAGTACCCCTTGATCGCCTCCTGAAGCTTGATTGCCTCCTCGTAAAGATCGTCCTCTTCCTTGTCCACTTTCTTCTTAAGGAACCTCTGGAGAAGGAAATCCTTCATCTTAAGATAGATCGGCTCTTTAGAAAACTCTGGGTTTTCCATAACCCTTGGATAGAACTGGATCTCACATTCAGCAGTGTTCATCTTCATCTTCCTGCCCTTGACTGTTGCTTCAGCATCTTTCATGCCAAGAATGTGCCAATCCATGTCAATATCCCAATTGAACAATTTGTCCTTACCGGGTTTGCTGAACCGCCACTTGATCCAAAGCTCGATGCCTGCCGCGCCCTCCCTTTGCAAGTAAAGAATCTCAGGCCAGTCCGGCTCGGCGGCAGGGGCGTATTTGTACTCAACAAACCACTCATGCAAGTAAAAATAGATACCTTCCATATTGAACAGGTCCTTGTGGACGATCTTCATGCCGCCTGGAGGCACGAACTTTATAACCCTCTTCTTGAGCTCGGTCTGACGGTTGATGATATACGGCATAGGCTCGCGTCTGGGCAAACGGGTTTATAAGGTTTTATACGAGGGAGATCAAGGGAGCTGTCAGTATTCCCGAACTCGCCAGCCTGATGGCTGGGCTCGTTCAGGGAATACTGT
>JBBSWF010000133.1:0-4989 GCA_038046365.1 Nanobdellota archaeon | reverse complement strand
AGCCCGAGGATTCCCTTTGGGAATCCTCCTTAAGAATTCTCATCGCTCAAATACCAACATTTAATAAAACAATACTGAGGGCAGACGCGACATGGCAATCGAGATACTACCAGTAGGCGGATTCGGCGAAGTCGGAAAACAGATGGTCGCCGTAAAAGTCGACAACGAAGTCGTCATATTCGACATGGGACTGCACCTTCCAAACTATATACTCGCGACAGAAGGCGAAGAGATAAGAAAAATCAGCAGAGAACAGCTGATGAAGGCCCAAGCCATCCCCGACGACACGATATTAGGCGACTGGAAAGGGAAAGTCAAAGCGATAGTGCTGTCACACGCACACCTAGACCACATCGGAGCAGTTCCGTTTATGGCATACACCTACAAGGCGCCAATAATATCCGCGCCATTCACCTGCTCAGTCATAAAGAGAATATGCGCAGACGAAGGGATAAGAGTGCCGAACCTAAAACCGCTCAATCCAAACGACAAACTGCAGATATGCGAGAATCTCACAGTCGAACTCATACACATCACACACTCAGTGCCGCAAAGCACAGTGATCGCGCTGCACACAACCCACGGAATCGTCGTGTATGCCAACGACTTCAAGCTAGACAACAGGCCAGTGCTTGGCAAGAAGCCAAACACCGAAGCCCTAGAGGCACTAGGAAAGAAAGGAGTCGCGGCGCTCATGTGCGAATGCCTATACGCCCAATCCACGGGCAAGACCCCGAGCGAGATGGTAGCGAAAGAGATGCTAAAAGACGTCCTACTGCACGTCAACAACAAAGGATCAGCAGTGATAGTGACGACATTCTCATCACACATCGCAAGGCTAACAAGCATCATCGAATGCGGACAGAAGCTGGGACGCAAAGTGGTGTTCCTAGGCAGGTCACTCTCAAAATACGTTGAAGCAGCCAAAGAGATGGGCATAACAGACTTCAAGGGCATAGAGATAGTGTACTACCCTAAAGAAGTCGCCAAGAAACTCAAGGAGATCCAATCCAAAGGACGGGACAAATACATGATAGTATGCACAGGCCATCAGGGAGAACCCGGAGCAGTGCTGTCAAAGATGGCCGACGGCAAGCTCCCGTTTAGGTTCCAGCCACAGGACAACATAATCTTCTCCTGTACGACAATCCCGGCAGACATCAACATAAAAAACAGGAAGATACTCGAAGACAAACTCAACAGCTTCGGAGTGCGCATATTCCGAGACATACACGTCAGCGGCCACGCATGCAGAGAAGACCTGCGCGAGTTCCTGACCATGCTCAAGCCGCAAACCGTGATGCCATCCCACGGAAGCAAAGCTATGATGACTGCGTTTGGAGACCTGTGCAAACAACTGCCATTCAAGACAGACGTCATGCCCATAATGAACGGGCAGAAGATAGAGTTGTAATCCCCGAAAACGGAAGGAATCAACGCCGGAAAACCGGGTGCTGAACGTTGGAAAGATGGAAGGTCGCGACAATATACCTCAATCCGAAACAGAAAGGGTCTTTTGACATCTCATGGGATCCGCTAGACCACAAAGGATACCAAAAGTACGAGATAAGCACGGAATGCAGCACGATCTGACAAGGATCCACAGACAACATAAAACCACGTTGAGAACACGCCGACAGCTTTAAATAAACCTCCGACACCACTGGCAAAGGGGTGCGAACATGAGAATCACACTTGCAGAACCTAGCTACTTAAAAGAGAGCATAAGCGTAATCTCAGACCTAGTAAGCGAAGGGCGGTTCAAGATTACGCCAAACGGCGTGGAACTCATAGCGATGGACCCCGCGAACGTGGCAATGGTCATATTCAAACTGCTCTCGAGCTGCTTCTCAGAATACCAAGTCAAAGATACAACAGAACTTGCGATAAACCTGGCAAGCCTCAAGCAGATACTGCGCAGGGCAAAACCCAGCGAATCACTGACACTTGAGCTTGGAACGGACAACAAACTCCACATCATACTCAAAGCCCACACGACACGCACATTCTCCATGCCAATACTTGAGCAAGAAGAGAAAGACCAAAGAGTGCCGGAGCTTGAGTTCCCAGTGCACATAAAGACAAACTGCGGGACATTCAACGACAGCATCGAAGACGCAGGGATCGTGGCAGAGAGCGTGTCATTTATCGCAGAACCGGACAAGTTCACCATAAAAGCAGAAGGCGACATGAGCAAAGCCCACGTCGAGATCCCCAACGGCGGCGAGACTGTGATATCATTGCGATCCACAAAGGTAAAGGCGAAATACTCCATTGAATACCTAAAGAAGATGATAAACGGCAGCAAGCTCACAGATAATGTGGAGATATTCTTCAACCAAGACTACCCTCTAAAGCTCGAATACAAGGTAGTCGACAAGGTTCTCCTGGCATTCATCCTCGCGCCGCGCGTGGAGAACGATTAAGCGCCAAGCAGGCCAGATCAGTTCGAACACTTGAACATAGAATGCAACCAAAGGGACAAGAATCAGCTTGGTGAGACAAGATGCCAACAAACCCAGCAATCCGGTTGACGTGGTACGCCACACTGAACTGGATCATACTAATACTCCTTTATGGAATGACAATAGCAATTGCCGGAGAAGCCGCAGTCACATTCGTGATGAGCCTTGCGCACCTTGGAGTCGTACCGATGCTCACACACCATTTCCTGCGCAAATATGAAGGGGACCGGACAAGAGGATCATGGACCATCGGACTCGCATTCGGATTGATAGGCCTTGCGCTAGATGCGGCTACATTTGGATGGTATCTCGGACGAGGACAAGAGTACTTTTTTGAAAGGATGACATATGTATACTTCGCAATGAGAATAGGCCTAGCGCCGATAACTGCAAAATGGATAGAGCCCCACATGGGCCCTTAAAACCCAGGTATAGGGCCATTATGGAATAGTAACACATGTTTATATAGCCTATTCGGAAGTTGGATCAGTATGGATCCGATAAGAATAGCCGCACTGATCATAGGATTGATTGGCCTCTTAAAAGGAGCACTCGGACTCGCCAGCCCGTCCAGACTGGTCGGATGGACAAGGGAACATGTACTGCGAAGAGACAATCACCACCTGCAGTTCTATGGATTCGGATCAACAGTAATTGGAGGATTCTTGATCTACATGATCTGGGAAGAAGTTCAATGGATACCCACCCTGACAGTATTGATCGCCACGATGGTTCTATTAAAGGGAATAATGACACTATTCTTCCCGGAAGTGACCCGGGCCTCCATACGAGCCATGGCCGCAATACCAAAAACAGCATTGCGCGCGATATCCCTAATAGCAATAATACTCGCAGCCTACTTAATCGCATTCGGGACAGGATTCTGGTAAGAACCATGAAACTCCGAACAGTCAAACACGCCCCGATCAAAGGGAAGAACGTCCTTTTAAGAGCGGACCTCAACGTGCCACTATCCGGAGGATCAATTGGCGACGACACAAGAATACGCGCAGTGTTGCCGACGATAAAACTACTGATATTAAAGAAAGCAAAAAAGATAATCCTGATGAGCCACCTCGGCCGGCCCAAAGGAAAACGTAACAATGAATACTCGCTTCTTCCAGTCGCCGCACACCTGTCCAAACTGATAGGCCAAAGAGTCGCTCTAGCAAAGGACTGCGTAGACTCACAATTGCCAGACAGCAAGATAGTGCTGCTTGAAAACCTAAGATTCCATCCGGAAGAAGAGAAAAACGACAAGAAGTTCGCAAAGAAGCTAGCCATGCACGGCGACATCTTCGTCAACGACGCTTTTGGAACAATGCACCGCTCGCACGCAAGCGTAGAAGCAGTCACGAGATACTTGCCAAGCTATGCAGGACTGCTAGTGGAAAAAGAAGTATTGATGCTCGGATCATCCCTTGCGAAGCCAAAGAGACCGATGCTTGCCATAATCGGCGGAGGAAAAGCAGACAAGATACCAATTGTCAAGCAGATGATCAAGAAAGCCGATACGATCGCAGTATTGGGGGTGCTTGGCAACATAATGCTTGCGGCAAGAGGAAAACACTCCGGAAAGCCCCCCATAAACAGAAAAGATATCATGGCTGCAAAAAGATTCTGCAACAATCCAAAAATCACCCTACCAAGCGACGCGATCTGCGCAAGAAAACCAGAAGACCACTCAAGCATGAGAATACTGCCGATCGAAGAAGTTCCAAAGACTCACATGATACTTGATTGCGGACCCGCGACCATGACACACATCCACGAGCTGATAAACGGAGCGAAGACCATATTCTGGGCAGGCACACCAGGGATGTACGAAGATCCCCATTACTCGACTGGAACAAACCTAATTGCAAAATGGATGGCAAGACGCAAAGCAGTGACAGTGACGGCCGGCGGGGACACCGCAGCAGCAATCACGAAACTTGGCCTTGAAAAAGCGATGAGCCATGTGTCAACAGGAGGCGGAGCCGCAGTCGCTTTCGTGGAAGGAGAGAAGCTCCCAGGACTTGAGCCATTGATTAAAAGATAGACAAGTTCTTATCTCCGAATCATTGGTTGGATACTCATTGACGGCAACCAGACAATATCGTGCCGCTGATAAACATGGCAAGAAGATCCTACCGCAAGAAGCCAGAGCGGCAGACCAGCTTGGCAATGCAAAGAGTCCGCACACTAATCGAGCAGGCAGACGCAATCTTCGAGCGGAGGCCAGACCTTTCTGACAGATACGCTTGGATGGCCCGAAGGATATCGATGAAGAACAAACTCCGCCTGCCATCTGAAATAAAACGCAGGATCTGCAAAGGCTGCGAAGCGTTCCTGGTGCCGGGAAAGACAGCCCGGATAAGGACGAACAGAGGAAACGTAGTGATCTATTGCATCGCCTGCAAAAGAGTCACGCGAGTAGGATACTCAAAGAAGAAAAGACCAACCTAAAAAAGCGTGATTAAAAAAATAGTATTTGAGCGATGAGAATTCTTAAGGAGGATTCCCAAAGGGAATCCTCGGGCTG
>JBBSWF010000132.1:0-7009 GCA_038046365.1 Nanobdellota archaeon | reverse complement strand
TTAGACATCAGAAATAGATCATTTTGTCAAAAACCGAATTGTTCAAAGTTCTCTGGAGTTGTAATGGCAACTCGTGAAGATATTGAGAAACTTAAAGGCACTTTGGAGCAAAAATTAAGTCAAGACCATAATTTGAAAGCAGGTGTTGGCGACCAATATGCCGCTTGGTCACGCCAAAATGGCATTCAATACCATGCAGGCAGTCCAGATCATTCTTTTCAATTGGAGGTTTCATCTCTTTTAATGCAACCAAGAAATGCGGGATATATTTCAAAATTAATTGCTGACGCTCTCAAAGAAGTTTACCAATCAAATTAACGGAAAACTGCCCTTTGATTCTTGTCGGAAAAGACAATCATGGAGCCTGGGCTTTTACAACACATGGCAACACAGCAAAGACTGATCACGGCAGCCCCTGCATTTTCCGCAACCTTTTTCAACCCAATCGATGGGAATGAGGGGCATGAGCAAGAAGAATGCCAGACGGGTCGATCCTAGGTCTATATATGCCAGAAAGACACTTCTTGGCAGACAGATATTCAAGCTAGGATCGGTGGACATACCGTTTAACTACCTCTTTGTGATGCTAGCTGGAGGCGCGATACTGCTTGGCGTGTTCGCTTTCGTGCAGAAGCAACAGAAGGCATTCGCTGAAGACATCGCGGACACGGTGCTGCGGGACCTTGGAGCCATAACATCGGGCGCGAGCGTCGCGAAAGGAACATCTCAAGGAGTCGACATACCAAACAGCGACATAACACTTGAATGCAGCGATGAATGCACATGCGGGATGACGATCGGGGCTGTGACTGCGCAGCTAAAAGACAACATCGTGTTCGGGCAGGACAATCTCAAAGGAACGAAACTTATTCTCTGGGCGCAAGACTGGAGCCTGCCGCTGCGAGTCTCTAACTTCCTATTTGTCACAACACCCAGAATAAAGTATTACATGATCGCGGCGCCGAACAGCAAACTATTGAAAACATTCAAAGAACGGATACCTGACAACATAGACATGACTTATATAGAAGACCCAAACCCCAACCTGAACACGGGGATGATTGGTGGAAATAAGATCACTAACCTAGGATATGACGCGGTCCGCATAGTCTCCCTATCCGATCAGATCGTCAGACCCGCGGAGATGAAAACCTGCATAAGAGATATTAGCTTCAAAGACGCGGACGTTAGCTGCGTAGTGATAACCCCCAACAAGGTCGTCCCAGGAATCGACAACGCATTCAATGTAATGCTCGCTGACAAGGAGCCTGGTGAGATGGCATACTTCTATGCGCATTATGTCGTAGTGGGTGAGACAGCCGCACTCGCCTCGATATTCGCAGACAACTGGCATCAGTTTGAATGCAACATGAGAAAAGCCTACATGCGCCTGTCATTTCTTTCATTAGTGATATCTGAGCGAAGCAATGAACTTCACAACCAACAGAGCACCATCTGCACAGGAATCTCATACCCTCAAAAATCTGATCCCACCACAAACCCACCGATACCCAAGAATTGGTTCGAGAAGATCGCTGACACATCTAAGGCACTAGCCATCAACGAAGAAGGGGCCATGTACCAAGGCGATATCACAGAAGCCGGCTTCAGCCGTCACCCCCCCGGAATCCAGACAGCCACAAGAAACATAATCGAACTGCAAAAAAATCTCAAAGAGATAGAGACTAGAAACCTGGATCTACTAAGACATGATTGTCCACTAATCTACTAAACCAGACAACAGACCCATCAAACAATGATATCAAGACCCAATCGTCAAATGATGCGCAAGAAAGGACAGATACAGCTCTTTGAGACAATAGCCGTGCTGCTCGTATTCTTTATAATAGTCGGCTTTGGAATGGCGTTCTACTTCTACATCAGCAAAGAGAGCGCGATAAAAGAGCACAGGCGGGCGCTGGAACTCAACGCCATCACGACGGCACAGAAAGTCAGCACCCTGCCCGAGCTTGATTGCATCCAAGTAGGCGTGCACCTAGAGAAGTGCTTCGACACGCTTAAAATGAAAAGCTTAGCCAAAATACTCAACGATCCAACGACCCAGGCAAAAGACAACTACTTTGAAACCATGGGATACTCAAAACTCGCGGTCACAAAGATATTTCCCACAGGCGGATCAATAGACATATATGACAACAAACCCGCAGACTCAGTCAGCACAGAGAAGACATTCCTGCCAATAAACACGTACGACCCGCTCATAAAGACGTACGGATTCGCGGTGCTTGAGGTGAGCTTTTATGAAAGATGATTTTCGCGCGAGTGCGCCCGCTGGCGCTCACGCAGTGAAAATCAGAAGTTTAACTATGAACAAGACGCCTCTATCCGGAAAAAAGGGAATGGTGACAGTCTATATACTGATCGGATTCGCGCTGATCATAATCCTGTCACTTGCCATGATGCATCGTGGCGCGCCAGCACCGCTATCGCCGCCCACCAATCCATGGCTTGCGGACTATGTAGAATCATGCATATCCCTTGTGGGCCATGACGCCATAGAGACCATAAGCGAGCAAGGCGGATATCTCCACCTTCCCGAAAAAACAAGCTTCGGACAACCAATACACCTGGACAAAGGACAGGACACCTCACCATCCGTCAGCCGAATCGAAGAAGAACTGTCAAAATATGTCGATTCAGAACTCCATTTCTGCCTGCGGAACCAAATCGACCTCAACAGAGCGCGAATCGAAATCGGAGCTCCATCAACAAAAACCACTATCCGAGAGAACTCAGTGGCATTTCAGGTGCACATGCTAACAAGAACCACAACCGGCAACACCAAAACCACAACCAGCGATTTCTTCGCATACATCCCTTCAAGGTTCTGGCAGACCAGACAGATCGCCCAGGACCTCCTGACACAGCTCACAAAAAATCCTCAAACCATCTGCATCAGCTGCCTCTTCGACCAGGCTTCTGCGTATCAAATCCGCTGGGCCATACAGCAACTCACAGATGAAGACACGCTCTACACCCTGACAAACCCAAGAGGAAACCCGTACATCTACAAGTTCGTAGTTCGGGAAGAGGCGCACAAATGAACACCAAACTCACTTGCGGCTCATCACTTCTGCCAATATACAGAATGTTCCTCGTGTGCATCCCAATCATCCTTATGATCGCACCACACGCCCTCTCCTTAGACCATATCTACGAAGTGAACATCATATACAATCACTCCACACTAAACTACTCTGACCTGACAGTCCGGCCCGCGCTGCCATCAATGCAACTCGACAATCCAACCGGCCAATACCTGGCGACAGTCATCGCCTGGAACGGGACAGACCTGACCAAGACCCGCTTTGGCATCCCCAGAATTATATTCTACGACCGATTCGATCCTCAAACACAGCAAGCAATCAGCGGAGGACAGATCGAAATCGAGAACACACAGATAACATTGCGCCTGCCATACTTTGAAAACGCAGAGAGAATAGAGATATCCGGCCCTAACATCACCCGCAAGCTAGTCATACCAGTCTCAACATTCTCCAAAAGGCCTTCAGCCACCCAATCCATGCCTCAAGAGACAAAGACCCTCTTGAAAGAGCCGATCAAGACAGAAAAAACAATGAGCGCCTACCTAACCAATCCAGGTTTCATATCACTCATCATCTCTATATCTATACTCATACTCATCCTACTCATATACCGATGGCGGAGGCAGGCCACAAAATGATCCAACTATCTCGCCTGCTGCTGATAATCCTTCTACTCCCTCTAGCCTCGGCGCAAGCGAACTATCATGACACATCGTTCTACCTGACAAGCAACCCAAAAACATGGGACTACTCAAAAGTCGACTGGACTGCGCTGCCAATCGAAGCCTGGAATCACATCCCCACCGACAAAATCAAAGATATCCCCGCAAACGAGATCAACTATGACCTGCTCAACCCGACACAGCGCCAATCAATGACCTCAAGCCAGATCGCGACAAACTTCGAAAGAATAGACAACCTGAAAACCTTGGACTTTGACAAAGTCAAAGGAGCGATACAGCAAAAATTCGGAGTGACAATCCAATCCATAGATGGGAACTCGAAGATAAAAAACGGAATCCTGACTGCCACAGAAGGGGGATTACCCGACCTTCCAGTCTCAGAGGGGATGAGCTCGATACAAGATAGGCAAGCGCGAGCAGCAGCTTCCTATTTCACTGGACAGGAAACCGTTCAAGATCACATAGACCTATCAAACGCATTCTACAAAGGAGCGAGCATCGAGGCATTCAACGGCAGGATCAATGTAATCCCCGGCGACAAAATCGACATCTCAACAATACCAAAATCAGACGAATTCATGCTATCAACGGAGAAACAAACCACAATAAAAACCCCGCACGGCGAAGTCCTCCTCTCGGGCGGATTACGATTCGACAAAGGACAGCCCTACACCAGCGATTCACGAATTAAAACAACGCTGTCCTCTGTTCAAATCAAGCCTGACGACAACTCGCGGACCAACATATTCTTCGACGGCAAGGCAAACGCCGAACCACAATACGTGTCATTCAACCCCGGCCTTGGTGAACTCACCTCAAGAGGGGTCTCCCTCGAATTCCTTGAGAACAATCCATTCCTCAAAAACGGACAAGACACAGCCTTAACCATGTTCTCTGCAGAACTATCGATCACGGCGCGCCCTGGCCTGGCTCCAGAAGTAAAGATAAAAACTCTAGATTCTGATTCCTTCGCGGTCATAGAGTCAGGAAAAATAAAATTAACACTCAGCTATGACCAAGTGACCTCTTTATCAAAGCCATTTAGCATGGCGAAATCCGCCCCCATGGAGATCCTCCTGCAATCAAAGACTGGGATGGCGAGATATTCACTCACTGACTCAAACGAGATCTCAGCCAAGCCGGTCCAAGGGCCGGAGCTCGTGTACATAAATCACGCAAAATTCTCTCTCGAAGGATTCCGCAAAGAATTCCCAAACATCGAACTCAAGGCTCAAGGATCACACAATCTGGATATGATCACCATCGAGCGATTGAGCGACGCGCTACACAAACTGGCACCGCAATCACTTGAAGCGATAAGAGAGATCAAAGTCTTCCCGGACAGCAAATGGGGGGCTGAGACAAAAAGAATGTTCACTGTGAAACCAGAGACCATCGGGGCGTATGCCTCAGGCCAGACAATCGCACTTCCAGAAGGATCAATCCGACCGACCACCCTCAAACATGAAGCAGCCCATGTCCTAGCCTACACGATATCCAACCCGGAACCAACAAATGAAGCGCCACAACCGGAGATAATCGAGCCGTCAAGACAAGTAGTGAGCTATTACGGATCCGCAAAAAGACAGACATTCGAGAACCAATGGCTCCAATCAAATAGCTACGGGTACGGCAAACTGAGCAATGATGATTCCACATGGGCAGTAGGAGAAGGCACAAACCGCATCGACTTTGGATACGCCAGACCATACGGGAACAAAGACATCCATGAAGACATAGCGACCATGACCGAAGCAGTCCACGACCCAACATTCTACAACGGAGGATACACAGACCCCGCAAGTCCAAACTACCACCCCGCGTATGCCGAAAAGATCAAACTCCTATACGAAAACGGATTCATAAGTCAATACACATATAAGAGAGCGATGCCATCAATCATAATACCCCCAAAACAGAAAACGCCATCTGATTAATACGCATCACCTCGGCACACCATACTCACAGAACATGACACTTGCAAAAAAAGCCCAATTCGAGATAATGGGACTGGCAGTCATCGTCATACTAGTCACCATGGGGGTGCTTTTCGCCCTATCAACGCTGACTGGCGAAGACACTGGACTGCAGCAGACATTCGAGCAGAAACGGCTCGCAGTCGACTTCCTCAAAGCATCGCTTGACACGCAAGCGCCAGACTGCGCCAAAGCGACATTTCGAGAGCTATTCCAAGACTGCATGCAAGCAAGAAGCATTGCATGCAAGATAGGCACGACACAAAAGACATCATGCGAATACCTGCGACAAAGATACAGTGAACTCTTCGGACAAACATTCGAGAAATACAGGCAGAAATACTACTTCAAAGTCGAAGGAGGCAATTGCCTTGGAGAAGCAGCCAAACTATGCGCGATAACGCAAGGAAACGTAGTTGGAGCCGCAGGACCGATGCCATGCCCTGGCGAGCGAGAGACAAGCAGCCAGCCACTGCCGACGCGGTCCGGTGTAATCACGATTACACTTGAGATATGCAGCTGACCGTGTTCAGTCGGGCCTAATCTCCCTTTTCCGGCGGCCTGGAGGAATGTTTATAAATACCAATCCGGTCCAAACCCCTGAAAGCATATGGAGAATACACCAATCATAGTATTTGACGATTCATCAGAGGATGCGCTATTGAACGCTTTAGGATTGCGCAGAAGCGGCAAGGAAGGCATTCTTGTCGATGAATCAGGCAAGGTTCTAACAGATCAAGATTTTGAAACTCTTCATGCAGACAATCTCGGGGGGGTTCTGCAAGGCTCGAAGATCGCTATTCGCAAGGATGTCTCAGCTCTTGTGAAGTATTTTTCGGCCCAACAGAAAGACTGATGGGATTTTTGGATGTCTTGAAATCAATACTTGGCAAGGATAGCCTTGTCAAGATCGATGCACGCACCACCGATAACAGGCGTATCGAGTTGCACGCTCAGACGGTCATAATCGGCAATCAGACAATCAATGATCCTGATTCAGTCAAGAAAATCTTCGAAGCGATAAAGAACGCCAACCAACAAGAGACACTGCCCTTCCAGATAGTCCACAAAGACCTGCTCCCTGATTTCATCGACTATGAGGAAATAAACCTAAAAGATCGGGAATGGCTCCACTCAATTAAGAGCGCACTTTCCGCTAACGATGTCGAATGCATCATGATGGCACGACGGGCTTTCCTCGCCTATCGCGATGGCAAGAAAGAAAAAGGTATTTGTATAGCTCTTTAGCATAGGTTTGTGGTGAGCATGCGTTGGAGTTCTT
>JBBSWF010000131.1:0-19338 GCA_038046365.1 Nanobdellota archaeon | reverse complement strand
AGCCCGAGGATTCCCTTTGGGAATCCTCCTTAAGAATTCTCATCGCTCAAATACATACTATCTTATAGAATTCTTGTGTCATTAGGGTAGGACTGTCGATTGGTACTCGGGAGTTCTTCTTATTCATTAGTTTTTTATGGAGGTCGCATCCATAGGGTCCTATGTTGTTCAATCTGATTGAGCTGTTCGACCTTGTCGTGATGACTGCTGCAGTCGGCTATATACTGATGGATTTCACACGGCATGATGATCCACTCTTGCATTATGGCTTTGATTGGAAGGCTTTCCGTCTCTCTTGTATCGTGGCTGCTCCGGCAGTTGTCTTTCATGAGTTGGGCCATAAATTCGCTGCTCTCGCCTTTGGCTTGAAGGCTACATTGCACGCGGACTACATGTGGCTTCTGATAGGGTCGGCCATGAAGATGCTAAACACTGGACTCATCTTCTTCGTCCCGGGCTATGTCAGCATCTCTGGCGTTCAGTCTCCTTTGGTCTCTGCCGCGACTGCCTTCGCTGGTCCTGCAGTTAATCTTGTCCTCTGGGCGGGATCTAGGCTGGCGATCAAGTTCGTCCCGTCGATGAAGCTTGGCACATTGAGGATCCTGGCGTTGACAAGCAAGATCAACGGTTTCCTCTTTGTTTTCAATATGTTGCCGATCTTCTATTTCGACGGGTACAAGGTGTTTGCAGGTATCATCAGCTGGCTGTGGCCGTGATGTGACTTTCGACCATCGAAATCGTTATATAACTCATGTCGCACACCTGCGCGATGCCCACTCGATTTATTGTCATCTCCGGCGGAGTTCTCTCAGGTCTTGGCAAGGGCATCGTTTCAGCTTCTATAGGTCGGCTTCTGTCGAGTCAGTACAAGGTCGTCCCGATAAAGTGTGATGGTTATCTCAACGTCGATCCAGGAACGATGAATCCGGTCGAGCATGGCGAGGTGTTCGTGCTCGACGACGGTGGTGAGGTCGATCTGGATTTTGGGCACTATGAGCGTTTCTTAAATATCGACTGCCGTTTCAATTGGAATCTCACCTCAGGCAAGATATTTCAGTCCCTAGTTGAGAAGGAGCGCAGAGGTGATTTTCTTGGCAAGACAGTCCAAGTAGTGCCTCATGTCACTGGCGAGATCCGGCAGAGGATCCGAGATATCGCAAAGAGCGAGAAGGCTGACTTGGTCCTAATTGAGATCGGGGGTACTGTTGGCGATATCGAGAATCTCTGGTTCCTTGAGGCGGTCAGAGAGATGCAAAGCGAGGTTGGCCGGCATAACATGCTCTTTGTCCACGTCGGGCTAGTCCCTGTGATGGACGAGCAGGGTCAGCAGAAGACCAAGCCGCTCCAGCAGTCCCTAATGTTCTTGCGAGAGCGAGGAATCTTCCCTCAGGTCATAATCGGCCGCTCGAAAGCCGCTCTCGCGAAGAAGACCAAGGAGAAGTTGGGTTTCCTCTCCGGTGTGCCTGTCGAGAATGTCATCTCCAATCCTAACCTCGAGACTGTCTATGAGCTTCCTCAGGTCTTCGAGAAAGAGGGCCTTCCCAAAGTCATCTCAAAGGAGCTCGGAATCCGTGTGAATCCCGACCTCGCACACTGGTCTGCTCTTGTCAAGAACATAAAATCTTCATCGAAAGCCGTCACTATCGCTCTCTGCGGAAAATACACCGAGCTCGCTGATTCATACCTCAGCATCGAGGAGGCTCTTCTCCACGCTGGAGCGCATCTTGGATGTGATGTGCAAGTCAAATGGATCGAGACTACTCAGATCGAGGACAAGATGCTCTCTGTTGAGGACGCGCTCGATGGTGTGGGTGGCGTCATCGTCCCTGGCGGTTTTGGCGGCCGCGGTGTCGAGGGCAAGATTCGTGTCATCCAGCATGCGCGCGAGCGTAGCATTCCGTTCCTTGGCATCTGTTATGGTATGCAGCTGGCGGTGATCGAGTTCGCGCGTAACGTGTGCGGCATCACTGATGCCCATTCCACTGAGGTCGATCCTGCCTGCGCTCCGGTCATTGATATCCTTCCTGAGCAGCGCACTGTCTACTCGAAAGGCGGCACGATGCGTCTCGGCGGCCATGATGTGGAAGTCAAGAAGGGCACTCGCGCAGCTGCTCTCTTCAAAGGGAGTAAGACCCGTCAGCGTTTCCGCCACAGGTATGAGGTCAACCCTATCTTTATCCAGCGTCTCGAGGCTAAGGGCCTTGTCTTCTCTGGAAAGGCTCCTTCCCAGCCGATTATGCAAATCATGGAGCTTCCAGATCATCCGTTCTTCATGGCATGCCAGTTCCATCCGGAGCTGGCTTCCCGTCTTGAGCGCCCGTCTGAGCTTTTCGTCGGACTGGTCAAGACCGCAATGGCTTTCAAGCCGCATCCTCCTTCAGTTAAGCCGGCGGCGACTTTCTCGCATCCGGTCGATGCGTCTTTCTTGCAGAATTAGACTCGACTCTTCATGTAATCCAAGATTTTTGTCTGGACAATATTCGTCTGATTGATTCTTCTATCGTGTCTAATATTCCTTCGATGTTTTGATATTCTATGAAGTCTTCGCATATTGCGTGTATCGAACCAGAATACTTTGCCCCTCTCCTGTGTATGCTCAATATGGGTATCCCGTATGCGTTGGCCCATCCCATCTCGATCGCCCTTCCCTCAGACGGAAAAGATATCTCTGCCAGCACAAGTTGGCAGCCGCCTGTCCGGAACAATTGTTTTGAGTTGTAATGCCCTTCTGAGTTTTCATGTGGGAGTATGATGCTGAATTTAGTGTTTAACTCGCTTTTTCTCAAAGGGGTGTAGAGCTCTGTCTTGTAGTCGAATCCGTTTGAGTGCACGACGTAGATGGTCTCCATCGTGAGATGGACAGTGATTCCCTATAAGAAACTGTTCTTGGCGTATCGTCTTCGCAGAAATCTCCGCAGAAACCTTTTTAAACAGCTCGGGGTTCGTCGTTTCATGGACAATCAACCGACGGGGCATCACAATCATGCCGGCTTCTTGTCTCCTCTCAAGAATCTCTATGAGCGCCATTATGCGGCTCTTCTTTTCATCACGATAATGATGACCGTTCTCGCTTTCGCGCAGATCGGCTATCAGTACTATACTACTGGTGACTTCATCCATCGCGGTGTCAGCCTTAAGGGTGGAGTCATCATCACTGTCCCCGATGCTGTCGTTGACCAGGATGCCCTGGAATCTGATCTAAGAGTTGCTTTCCATAATTCCGATCTTCAGGTCAGGACTATCCAGGCGACTAAAGGCGTGTCTATCGAGGCGGCCGATGTGTCTGCTGATGAGCTTGTGGCAAAGGTCAGCTCGCGGCTCGGCGGCCTTGAGAAGGACCAGTACAGCGTTGAGGTCATCGGCTCTTCGCTTGGCAAGAGCTTTTTCAAGGAGCTTTTCTTCTCGATAGGTCTAGCTTACGTCTTGATGGGTATCGTCGTCTTGCTCTTCTATCGGACCATCGTGCCTAGCGCAGCGGTCATAACCTGCGCTTTCTGTGATATGATCTGCACCGTCGCTGTCTATAATCTCACCGGCCGCACCATGTCAAGCGCCGGCATCGCCGCTCTTCTCATGCTAATTGGTTATTCAGTCGATACTGATATGCTTCTAACGTCTCGTGTCCTTCGCCGCAAGGAGGGCACTGTGATGGATCGTGTCTATTCCGCTTTCAGCACAGGCACGACCCAGACAATGGCTGCCATCGCTGCGGTCACCGTCGCCCTTTTTGTGACTCACTCAGATGTCATCAGGGAAGTGATGACCGTGCTTCTGATAGGTCTTTTCATTGATTTCCCAATGACTTGGATCCAGAACGCTGCGATGATCAGAAAATATATGGAAGGTAGGACTCATGAGCACAAAAATTAAGTTGATATTCACTAATGTCCGTGTGATAGTGTTCTTGATATTCGTGCTGCTGGCTATAGTGGCTATCCATCCTAGTTTTGGTGTCGAGGGTGTCGCGATTCGTAATGTGCTCTCGAATTCTTCTGCGTCTGACGCCGGGATTTCCTCTCCTAAGGCTTCTTCGAATCCTATGTCCCGTGAGGTCATCACTATGGTGGATAATATCCCCATCAAGGATATGTCTGACTGGGAGCGCGTCGTCGCGGATATGAAACCTAACCGGACTTACACTTTACGCACCGAGAACGGCCCTAAGTCTTTCTATCGCATTTCTACCAGGTTCAAGACAGAGGAGACGCCTACTGGTCGCTTGATAAACATGACTGAATCCGTCGTCAAAGAATTCAAGGTCAACGGTTCATTGGTCAACAGGACTGTCAATCAGACCGTCAAGGTCAATGAGACCAGGACTGTATATCTTGGGATGGAAGATATGGGCCTGCGTGTCTATGAAGCCCCTACTAACAACCTGCGCAAGGGACTGGACATCCAGGGGGGCACAAGGGTGCTCTTGCAGCCTGAGACCCAGATCACATCTGATGAGATGGGCCTGCTAATCGATAGCTTGAAGGAGCGCCTCAATGTGTTCGGCCTCTCAGATGTGATAGTGCGCGAGGCGTCCGACCTTTCTGGCAATCAGTATGTGCTTGTCGAGATCGCTGGTGCCAATGAGGAGGAGGTCAAGGAGCTTCTCGCCAAGCAGGGCAAGTTCGAGGCTCGCATCGCGAATCAGACTGTCTTCCGTGGCGGTACTGATATCACTTATGTCTGCCGGACCGCTCAATGTTCTGGCCTTGATTCAAGGGCTGGCTGCGGCCAGACCCAGGGTGGTTATGCATGCAGATTCCAGTTCGCCATATCTCTGAATCCCGATGCCGCCCAGCGTCAGGCTGACGCCACAAGGAGCATATCTGTCACCGGCACTGGCACCGATCGCTATTTGTCCGAGCCTATCGTGCTGTTCCTTGATAACAAGGAGGTGGACAGGCTCAACATCGCTGAAGAGCTGCGTGGACGGCCTGTCACTGACATCTCGATCTCCGGCTCTGGGATGGGCAAGACTCAGTCTGAGGCTGTCGCTACGTCGCTTGAGAATATGCGCAGGCTCCAGACTATCCTCATCACAGGCTCCCTGCCAGTCAAGCTGAATGTGGTGCAGACCTCTAACATCTCGCCTGTGGTCGGTGAGGCGTTCTTGAAGAATTCTATCCTTGTCGGGCTGCTAGCCATTCTCGCGGTCTCGCTCGTTATCCTCATAAGGTATCGCCGATGGGATGTCTCATTGCCTATCCTGATGACTTGCGCAGGGGAGGTCGCGCTGATCTTGGGTTTCGCGGCCATCGTAGGCTGGAATCTCGATATGGCTGCTATAGCGGGCATAATCGTCAGCATCGGCACTGGTGTTGATCATCAGATTGTCATCGCTGATGAGACTTTGCATGGTGAGCGGGAGCGTCTCGATTGGAAGCGTCGCCTAAAAGCTGCCATGTTCATCATCACTTCTGCTTATGTCACTGTCTGCGCGGCTATGACTCCTCTTTTGTTCGGCGGCGCCGGACTCCTCAAGGGGTTTGCCCTCGTGACGATCGCAGGATTTTCGTTCGGTGTCTTCATCTCGCGTCCTGCCTTCGCGGCCATGGTTGAGATCCTTGTTGGCGAGGAGGCGCGCTGAGTATGTCTGGCACCAAGACCTGGGCCATCATTCTTGTCATCATCATGACCGGGCTGACTTCGTCCGCTCAGGTCATGTATAAGCTTGCTGCGTTGCCTGGCGCGTCTTTGATGCAAGTTTTTTTGTCTCCCTTCCTTTGGATAGGCATCGCTCTTTACGGATTGGGATTCATCCTTCTAAACATCGCTTTTAGGGGTGGCGAGGTCTCGACATTGTATCCTATCATCGCAACTTCCTACATATGGGTAGCGATCCTGTCATACTTTTTGTTTGATGAGCATCTTTCTTTGCTCAAGCTAATCGGTATCATCTCCATAGTCATTGGCGTAGCCTTGATCTCCCGTTCAGATAAGAGCGGCGCGGTCGCAGAAGAGGTGCCTGTCTGATGGCCGCCACGCTCACTAGCATCATCCTTGTTCTAATAGCCCAGGTGATCGGCGCTCCGATGCCGATACTGCTCAAGAAATGGTCTGTGAGCTTCTCATTCACGCTCAAGCATTTCCTTTCTCCTTACCTGCTCGGCGGCCTTGTTTGCATGGCTGTCAGCACTGTCTTGTTCATCGCTGGTTTGCGTGGCGGCGACCTGTCGGTCCTCTATCCTCTTGTTTCGACGATATACATCTGGGTGTGCCTTCTGTCTGTCAAGTTCTTGGGTGAGCGCATGAGCTCGAAGAAGTGGGTCGGCATAGCCTGTGTGATCCTCGGCGTAGCTTTGATCGGCATCGGCTCGAGATGAATCGTGTGATCATTATTGCCACTGTAAATGATCTGGAATCATCGATTGCATGGAATGATATATCTCGCTAGGATTTCTTCTCTTCCTTCCTTTGAGGTTCGGCCCAGCCTATGTGGAAAGTCCCCTCTCTGTCCAGTCTTTGGTAAGTGTGTGCTCCGAAATAGTCTCGTTGGGCCTGGATGAGTTGTATGCCTGGCAGGACGTCTGTTCTGATCATGTCGTAATAGTCTCTTGTCGCGCTAAGTACCGGTGTGGGGATCCCAATCATGCTTGCGGCAGTCACTGTCTTTCGCAGTTCCTCGATGTGCAGATTGATCCCGGTCTCTGTGTTGAATATGAGCTGGTTATCTGGGTCTTTGTCAAATGTTTTTTCTGCCAATTCGAGCATCGGTGATCTGATTATGCATCCACCCTGCCAGATCCGGGCGATGTCTCGAAGTGGCAGGTCATACCCATGCTCCTTTGATCCTTGATAGATCATATGGAATCCTTGCTGGTATGCGCAAATCATCGCGCTTGTCAGGGCTTGAGCGCAGGTGTGTGCGGATAGCGTGATCTCTGGATGGTCGCAAGCATGTCGCTGTAGTTTTGCGCTTGCTTGAGTGCGGAGGTCTTTGTAGCTGGATAGTATCCTTGCGTTTAGCGCTGCGCTGATGCTGGGGACTGGCACGCCGAGGTCGTAGGCGATCTGGCTTGCCCATTTTCCGGTCCCTTTCTGTCCTGCTTTGTCTAAGATCGCGGACACGATGGGCTGGTCTGCGTTCGCCGGGTCCATCGTCTTGAGTATGTCTGTGGTGATGTCGAAGAGAAATCCTCCTGCTGTCTGGCTCTCGCTCATTTTTTTGAAGAACTCGATCTGGTCTTCCGGTTTGCACGATAGTGAGAGCATATGGTATATCTCGCCAATAGCTTGCATGATGGCGTATTCTACGCCGTTGTGCACTATTTTGACGAAATGCCCTGCTCCTCCAGGGCCCATGTATGCGATGCAGGGGCCGTTTTGTGTTTTCGCTGCGATTGCTTCGAGGATCGGCCGTACTTTTTCATATGCCTCCCAGTCTCCGCCGGGCATGATGCATGGCCCTTTAAGGGCTCCTTCCTCTCCGCCGGACACTCCTGTGCCGACGTACGAGAATCCTTTCTCGTGCGCCCACCTGACTCTGCGCTCTGTGTCTTTGAAGTGGCTGTTTCCGCCTTCTATGATTATCTTTCCGGTCGGAAGCTTTCCTTCGATCGTGCTTAGGACGTCATCGACCTTAGAGTCTGGGACCATGACCCAGACTGCGTCGAAGTTGCCAAGCGAGTCGATGTCAGAGAGGATTGGTATCCCATAAGACTCTGCTCTGCCTCTCGCTTTCTCGTCTATGTCATAACCGTGGACTTGGATTCCCTTGGATTGCAGGTTCCGTGATAAGGCGCATCCCATTGGTCCGAGGCCGAACATCGCTATGCTCAAGGAGGTCATTGATTCTGGGGAGTGGGGGGTCTTTTTAAGGATTATGTGGGCTGCTCTTATTGACGGTTTTATCTTTCCAGACTCGTAGGGCATTAGCGCATCCTATCAGGCTTATGTCATAATTTGTTATTCCCCAGATGGGTGCCTTCACTAGGATCTCCTTGAGCCGTAGGTTTTTTGTGAATTCCTCTAAGAATACCGGTCCGAATAGGTCTTTGTTGTTTGATATTATTCCTCCTGCGATGTATACTCCGCCTGTGGCGACATAGTCTAGGACTGCGTTCTTTGCGCATCTCGCGTAGAACCTCTCGAACCAGGAGAATGCCTCTGCGCAAAGTCGGTCGGTTTTTCTGTTCGCGCTTATGTATTCGGGGGTAATATTTGCATCTGCAAGTGTTCTTCTTTTGTCGTTCATGCCCGATCTAGATAATAAAAATTCATATATGTTCACCAATCCTCGCCCGCTAAGTGCCATCTCCCAGCTCGCTGGCCCTGTGGTGTTCAATCGTTTGAGTGTGAAGTCTGCAAAGTCATATTCTTCCTGTGAGTGGACGGCCAGGTCCGCATGGCCTGTTTCTGACGGCACGGGCGTGTGGGCTCTGTAATGTTCGTCCCAGACAAGGAGGCTTTTGCCAAGTCCTGTTCCTGCGCCTATGACTGCGATCCTTCCAAGCGGATCGATTTCTCCTTTTTTTATCAGGATCTTGTCTTTCTCAGTCAGTGTGGCTATGGCGAAGCTGACCGCGTCGAAATCGTTGATGACAAGAGTCTCTTTGAGAGGAGTATGCTCAATCAATTCCTTTGCGTCGACTTCGAACTTTGCGTGCGTCAATCGTCCTTTGTTGTTTGATACGGGTCCTGCGATGGCAAAGCATCCTGATTCTGGAATGGCGATGCCTTCTTTATGCAGTTGTTCGAGGTATCTGTTTACAATGGTAGGGAAGATTAAGACCTCTGATGTCGGGTAGCGGGCTTTGTGTACGATAGTCGGCGTCGAGGAAGTGTCGACTAGCGCGAACGTGCTGTTTGTTCCGCCGATATCCGCGGCTAGGATGCGGTAGGGCTGCATTGTTTTGTTCATGTTATGTGCCTCTTAAATTATTCATAGGTTCTAGATTTGGGTCAGGATAGCTCTGCAAGGGCACCCATCTATTCCAGGGATAGATAGTGGTAGTGCCGTCAGTTGGTAATTTCCTGGTTTGACGTGTCCGAGCTTCAGTCCTTCAATGATTACTATCCCGCTCTTTAGTAGGGTTAGGTGTGTCTCATGGTCTGGTTGTTCGCGCTCGATGCCTAGTGCGTCGATGCCGACTCCGGCTATTTGCGCTTTTGCCAGCGATCGCGCCCCTGTCGCATCGAGGTAGGCGAAGTTCGGATTGAATGTCTCATCAAGTGAGTTCTTGGTTTTGAGGAGGATGAATTCTCCGTGTTTTGGTAGGGCTTGGTCGATATCTGCTGCTGTTATTCTTTCCTTGCTGCCCATGTCTATCACCCGGCATGGCGCGTTGACTAGTTTTGAGAGGGCGATCCCATTCAGCCCATCGCCTTCGGCGACCATGTGTGATGGGGCGTCGATGTGGGTTCCGCAGTGGCTGTCAATTATGATCTGTGATTCTGCCGCTCCTTGTTGCAGGGTCCTGGTGGCGCGAATCACTGGCTTCTTCTCAGGTTTGTTCTTGTATACGATCATATCTGGTGTTATGGGTGTTGTGATGTCTATGATTGTGGTCATGTTTCGCTCATTTCCCTCGCGCAGATCAGGATTGTCAGGTCAGTATTAATATTCTCTGCTCGATCGCCCATAATCTTTTTAAGCAGACTCTGGCTGTCTCGTCTTTATGACTCAGGTCTTGCACGCTAAGCACATTATAAGTGATATAGTGCTCGATGAGCACGGCAAAGTAGTCGATCATCCTAGCCGCAAGACCGTGCCTGATGCTGACTTAAAGACCTGGCCTAATGTCCTTCGCGCGATGAAGGACCGCCGTTTCTTTGCTGATATGCGTCTTAAGAACATCGAGCTCACAAAGGGGCAGGTGCGTGATTCCGTCTCAAAGGATCAGTTCATGATCCAGTCTATTAATTCGATAGAAGAGCTGGACCGTTGCGCTAACATGACGTCCAAGCGTGTGCGTGAGTGGGCTGGTTGGTGGGTTCCTGAGCTTGAGCGAGCTGTCTCTGACCATTCTGCCTTCGCTCGCCTTATCCTTGAGAAGGACTGGGCTGCGCTTCTCGAGGAGTCTAAGACTCAGGCGGGGGATTCGATGGGTATCGACATCAAGGCGCCAGATGTCGATGTCATCAAGGCTCAGGCCGCGGCTGTCGTAGGGATCATGTCTGCTCGTGATCGCCTTGAGGCCTACTTGAAGTCTGCGATGCAGGAGTCGTGTCCTAATCTGATGGCTATCGCTGGCCATCTTATCGGTGCAAAGTTGATCTCCCATGCAGGTAGCATAAAGCGCCTATCCGAGCTTCCTTCTTCCACGATCCAGATCCTCGGAGCTGAGAAGGCGTTGTTTAGGCATCTGCTCACTGGCGCAAAGCCCCCTAAATATGGTGTGATCTACAGTCATCCCCTTGTTCAGTCTGTTCGCCGCTCTGACCAGGGTAAGGTTGCGCGGGCTCTAGCTGACAAGATATCTATCGCTGTCAAGGTGGATTTCTTCAAGGGTACATTCATCGGCGAAAAGCTCAGGAAGGATCTTGAGGAGAGGTTCAGGCGATGAGATCTTCCGGATGTCTCTCTATATTGTTGATCGTTTTATTGTCCGGTGTCTCGCTGTCATTGGCATCATGTGAGGATGTGGAGCCGTCGGACAGCCTTCTCGAAGAAGGCGTTTCTGACTCTTCTGCCAGTGATTCCTCGGCTGACCCTGCGCAAGAGCAGTCTTCTCCTGCAGTTGATGGTTGTGGTGATGGAGTCTGCCAGCCTTCTGAGACTAAATGCACATGCCCTAAGGATTGCGGCGGTTGCTCAGGCGAAGCGTCGAACGTCACTGAGTTCCGCTGCGAAGATGGCAAATGCAAGATAATGACCAAGGCGGGCATCTGCGGAAATGGCATTTGCGACGCTGGAGAGTTCGATTTATGCCCCGGTGATTGCCCAAAGTGCGAGCCGGACAATAACCCGTGCACAAGCGATGCTTATGATGTTAGTCAGAAGGCCTGTCTTCACGAGCCGATTATACCCTGCTGCGGAAATGGCGTATGTGAACCTTCAAGTGAGAGTGATTACTGTGTTATTGATTGCAAGCCTGCTGGTGTCACTCTTAAGAATTATCCTGTCCCTTTCGTGGTGGATAAGAAGGTCAATGCGATGATTATAGTCGGGGCTAACGGCCAGGGTCCGTCTGTCGCCGCTGGCATTGATCTCATCCGGGGGTGGGTCTATAACGGGTCGAACCCGGGCTATAACACTCAAGCGCGGCTCGACACAGAGGTTGACACGATCAGCGGCAAGAATGTCATTCTGCTTGGCAATGCTTGCGAGAACAAGTACACGGACCAGTTGATGAAACCTAAGCGTGATTGCCATGATGGCCTGGACCCCGGGATGGGTATCATCCGTCTCTATCAGACCGGCCCGACTACTTACGCCCTTGTCCTGGCAGGTTACAGCGGCGAGGAGACAAGAAAAGCGGCTCAGATTATGGGCAAGTATCAGCAGTATGGCGTGTCTGGTTACCAGATAGAGGTGCGGTGATGAAATACATGTTTAGCGCCTTAAGGTCGAGCGTGACGAGATTTAGATCGCAAGAGCGAGCCCCGCGTCGCGCGGCGAGCGATGAGGCTTGTTTTTCATTGAGACGCGAGAAGGCGCTAAACGCGGAGGGTACCGATGATCTCTCCTCATAATCTTAATGGCATTTTTATCGTGCCTGGCAAGAACCGCAGGCTATGCACCAAGTCTTTCGCCCCTGGCCCGTCTGAGTTTGACGAATTCATCATCCGTGAAGGCGACGATGAGTTCCGTGTCTGGGATCCGAGTCGCTCGAAGCTTGCCGCCGCGCTGGTTCTTGGCTGTCGTGATCCCGGCATCCGCCCGGGCGACGTCGTCATGTACCTTGGCGCCTCCCACGGCTACACTCCCTCTTTTGTCTCAGATATAATAGGAAAGGATGGCCTCATCTTCGCGCTTGATTTCGCTCCGCGTGTCGTGCGTGATTGTGTCTTCTTGTCTTTGCGCCGCTCAAACATCGCTCCGATAATGGGTGACGCCCATCACCCTGAGCGTTACATGGACCGTGCTTGTCAGGTCGACTGGCTATATCAGGATGTCGCTCAGAAGGATCAGGTGGGGATCTTCCTCAAGAACATCAAGATCTTCCTCAAAGATGGCGGTTATGCTTGTCTGGCTTTGAAGGCCCGCTCGATAGACGTAGCCAAGAAGCCAAGAGAGGTCTTTGCCAAGGTCCGCGCGGCTCTTGACAAGGAAGTGACTGTCCTTGAGGCGATAGAGCTCGATCCTCTCCAGAAGGGCCACTGCTTCTTCGTCGTGAGAAACGAGAAGCGAAAAGATTTCTTTCAATCAGTCCCTCAGTCATTCCCTCAGCCCGTCATGCCGTCGTCTGCCCAACCAATTCAAAAACCATCGCTTCAGCCAGCGGCCCGTCAGGCTTCAAATCCCCGATCCCCTCCGCCAGCCAGACCATCATCTCCGCCGCCTGCTCGCCCCGCTCAGCACCAGTCTCCTCCTGTCCAGCAGAAGCGCTGGCTCGGTCAGAAGTCTGATCCTAAGTACGCGAACAAGCCTCTCCAGCCAAAGAAGCCCCAGGACAAGAAGCCTGGGAGATATAGGATTGAGCCTCTGTGAGGGTGCATGATCCGATCATATTTTTATACCTGCCAAAAATCCGCATGAGATAGTGGCTTATTCGGTTACCGGCTAGATACTTCCAGGATAAATTTTAAAGTTCGTAAAAAACATCGTATTTGTATAGCGCCCGCAATGTTCCCGTCGAGGATTTCGAAGGCGCTATACAAAACATCTTGTTCCTGTGTCTAGTTCCTGTAATGATTAAATACATGCTCTTCTCAAGGCCCTCTATGCGAACCCTCTCCAAGAAAGAGAACTCTTCAGTCCGCTGCCTCGCGTGTGCCCATAAATGCCTGATCGCCGAAGGCAAGGTCGGCATCTGTGGTGTAAGAAAGAACATCAAAGGCAAGCTCGACCTTCTCGTCTATGGAAAGGCGGCCGCTGTCCATGTCGATCCCATAGAGAAGAAACCGTTGTACCATTTCCTTCCAGGATCAGACATCTTCTCCATCGGCACTGTCGGCTGCAACTTCCGCTGCGCCTTCTGCCAGAATTGGGGCATCTCTCAGGAGCGGAAAGTCGTCGGCACGCCATTGTCCCCCAGACAAGTCAATGACGCTGCCGGATCAGTCCCTTCCATCGCCTACACCTACAACGAGCCGACCATCTTCTTCGAGTACGCAAGAGACATCGCGAAAGCGAATCCTAAGAAGAATCATGTCTTCGTGAGCAACGGCTACTTCTCCGAAGAAGCAATAAAAGCGATGGACTTTGTCGACGCTATAAATATAGACCTCAAATCTTTCTCAGATGGTTTCTACAAGAAGAATTGTGGTGCCGGGCTCGAGCCCATCTTAAAAAATATCAAGGCTATCCACAAGAAGGGTATCTGGGTGGAGCTGACCACGCTTCTCATCCCTAGCGAGAACGACTCTGACAGTGAGCTAAGAGAGATCGCCAGCTTCATCAAAACAATAGACCAAGATATCCCTTGGCACATCTCTGGTTTTCATCCTGACTTCAAGATGTTATCAAAGCCGCAGACACAGCTCAAGGATCTGATGCGCGCATACGACATCGCTAAGTCAGAAGGCCTGTCTTACGTATACTTGGGAAACATCAGGAGCGAGGAGCATAACAGCACGTTCTGCCCCAAATGCCATAATCTTCTCATCTCTCGCTCGGGTTTCTCGGTCTCGACCGAAGGCCTTAAAGGAGGCAAGTGCGCTAAATGCGGGCACCTAATCAAAGGAGTGTGGTCCTGATGCGAAAACCGGCTGTCGCAGGGATGTTCTATCCTGCTCAAGAGAAGAATCTTAAGGAAGAAGTCATCAAGTACCTCTCGGACGCTAAGAATCAGAAGCTCGATGGCAAGCTCAAGGCGCTGATAGTTCCTCACGCGGGTTATGAATACTCTGCCCCTATCGCCGCTTCCGCCTTCAAGCTCCTGGATAAGATGTCTTTCAAGAAGGTCATCCTCCTCGGTCCGAGCCATCAGGTCTATTTTGAGGGCGCGTCAATTGCTTCAGAGGATTTCATCACGCCGCTCGGCGTCGTGCGCTGCGGCGATTCTTCTCTCTGGCTCTCAAGCCCCGTCATAAATTTCCCTCCGGCCCATCTCAAGGAGCACAGCCTTGAGGTCCAGCTTCCTTTCCTCCAGGCGATGCTCGGCGACTTTGAGATGTTCGCCTTAGTCCTTGGCGAGGTAGATGAGGGAGAGGTCGCGAAGAGGGTGATCGAGCATCTCGACGCAGACACGTTGCTTGTCATCTCATCCGACCTGAGCCATTATCAGCCTTACAAGGAGGCACAGAAGAAAGACAAAGAGTCGATAAGTCATATCCTTAAATCAGACCTGGAGGATATCGACGCCTGCGGCGCAGCTCCTATCCGTGTCCTTATCCGCGTCGCCAAGAGCCTTGGCTGGAGGCCGAGATTGCTCGATTACAGGAACTCTGGCGACACTGCTGGCGACAAGTCGAGGGTCGTGGGTTACTCAGCGATAGTCTACACGAAGTGATCTCAATGGCATCCAAACGATCCGAAACTCTCAGCAAAGAGCACCGATCTCTGCTCCTTAAGCTCGCCAGAGAATCTATTAGATCATACCTCGAAGGAAAGCCAGCGCCCAATCCTTCCATCCCGGCTTGCTTGAATGTCAAGCAGGGCGCTTTCGTCACTCTCAAGATCGATGGCAATCTCAGAGGCTGCATCGGCCATATCCTCCCCATGGAGTCTCTTTTCAAATCAGTCTCAGACAACGCGGTCAACGCCGCTTTCCGTGATCCCCGTTTCCCTCCGCTCTCAAAAGAAGAGCTCAAACAAGTCGATATCGAGATCTCGGTCTTGTCAGTCCCTAAAACTCTACCATTCAAATCCCCTGAGGACCTTCTCAGGAAGCTCCGCCCGAATATCGATGGGGTCATCCTCAAGAAAGGCCGGTCTGTCTCGACTTTCCTTCCTCAAGTCTGGGACGACCTTCCTGATAAGATAGGATTCCTCGAGCATCTGAGCCGAAAAGCTGGACTTCCTAAGGATGCCTGGAAAGATGCAGAGATCCGGGTCTATCAGGCGGAGCATTTCTCTGAGATCGATTCCTCCGCTCAATAGTTTTTTATAGCCTGTATTTATCCGTCGACGTATGGCTTCAGGGTTCAGGATCTACGAAACTATGTCGCGCAAGCTCCAGGTTTTCGAGCCTGTCCAGAAACCCACCAAAGGCAAGAAGCCGAAGGTCCGCCTTTACACCTGTGGTCCCACTGTCTATAATTACGCTCACATCGGCAATTGGCGCGCTTATCTCTGGGAGGATCTGCTCAGGCGATACCTGAAATTCAAGGGCTTCGATGTCATCCAGGTGATGAACCTAACCGACGTCGATGACAAGACAATTCGTGATTCAATAAAAGAAGGTCTCCCTCTAAAAGACTTCACTGAAAAATACATCAAGGCATTCTTTGAGGATCTCGACAAGCTCAACATCGAGCGCGCCGAGGTCTATCCTAGGGCGACTGATCACATCCCTGAGATGATCGCTCTAATCGAAGTCCTCTTGAAAAAAGGTATAGCTTACAAGACCGATGATGGTTGTGTCTGGTTTTCTATCACCAAGTTTCCGGATTATGGCGCTCTTGCCCACATAGATACGACCCAACTCCAGGCCGGGGCATCTGGCCGCATCCTAAATGACGAGTACGATAAGGAGCAGGCAGCAGATTTCGCGCTCTGGAAGGGTTGGGATGAGGGTGACGGTGACGTTGCTTGGGAGTCTCCTTTCGGCAGGGGCCGTCCTGGCTGGCATATAGAGTGCTCTGCGATGTCTATGAAGCACCTCACTAAAGCCTTCAAGGGGGGCAAGTTCGATCAGAAAGGCTTTGAGACCATCGACCTCCACACCGGCGGCGTCGACAATATGTTCCCTCATCACGAGGACGAGATCGCTCAATCTGAGGCAGTCACCGGCAAGAAGTTTGTCAAGTACTGGATGCACGTCGAGCATCTCCTTGTCGATAACAAGAAGATGGCGAAGTCTGCGGGCAACTTCTACACTCTAAGGGATCTCATCGCAAAGGGCCATGATCCAAGGACTTTCAGGTACCTCATCCAGTCTGTCAGCTATCATCAGAAGCTCAATTTCACTTTTGAGGCTCTCGGTGCGGCGAAAGAGGCCCTCAAGGCAATCGACGATTTTATCTTGAACTTGGGCGCTGCCAAGGCACCTGCCGACTGCAAGGAGCTCCCATCTCTGCTAGATAAGCTAGAGTCAGAATTCACTGCCTCGATGGATGACGATCTCAACACCAGCCCTGCCTTCGCGTCCATCCACATCTTCATGCGTGATATCAACCGCATCCATCCAAAGCTCTCAAAGAAAGATGCTGAAAAAATCCTGGTCCTCTTCAAGAGAATCGACTCCGTTCTCGGTGTCATGAGTTTCGAGCGCGAGCAGGCCCCCAAAGAACTCATCGATCTCGCCGATCAGCGCGACGAGGCCCGTCGCAAGAAGGACTGGAAGGAGTCCGACCGCCTGCGCGACCTCATCACAAAGGCAGGCTGGGTCGTGGAGGACTTGCCAGAAGGTCCGCGCCTGAAGAAAGTATAGTGTTCTAAATCATTCCTTAAAATTGCTATTTCCTCGCTATCTGTCTCCTCTTTTCCTTCTCCGGCTCATCAAGATAATTTTCTTTGCTTACTATCCCTGCTCCGGTCTCTGACTCAAGCTTCTCTCGGGCGTCTCCTGCGATCTTTCCTCCTTTCATCGCCGCGGCTCTGTTCTCGCTAAACCCCCACGCGTCCTTTTTCCTTGCGATCTCAGTGGTAGATGCCTCGCCGAGCATGTTGAATATCAATTCAAGGTCAGTCATGTGGTCCCTGAGATTCTCTCTATTCAGGTCCTTGTGCTTCTTGTATTCCTCGACTGTTTTCCCGAAAGTCGCTTTGCTGATCTCATTGGTGAGCATTGCGTATTCTTTTTCCTTTTTCACGCCTCTCTCATCCCATTCGTCCGTCAGTTCTTGCCGGATGGCTATGCCTCTTACTCTTCTCTCTATCCAGTCGTCAGAGTACCCCTTTGCCTTGTATAGATCTTTCATCCTTGCCTGTGCGAGTTCTGGGTTCTCTATTTCCTGGACTCTCTCATATCCGATTTTGGCCAGCCATAGCTTGAACGGTTCAGCCTTCGGTGAGGGGATGGATTGGATGATTCGGAAGATGTTCTTCGTGTTGGCGCAGTCTGTCTCTCTCGACTTGCCATCTTCTGCGATTAATCTCAACTGTACGATTTTATCGTACGGTTCAAACCCTTCCTCAGAAATCTTGGCTTTCAAGTCAGACCAGTATCTCTTTGGTATGGTGCTTACTTCTAAAGCGTCGACTACATCAACGACAGAGAAGAACCATTCTCCTTCATGCCAGGCGCGCCTTATCCTCTTATCCTGGAACACCACCAGCGCGGACTCTTTTTCCATCGATCTGGAGTGCCTATTGAGCTTTATAATCGTTCGCCTGATGGTTGTCCAGTGGGGAATGCTGAGTGTGTATCCTAATATAATACTGGGAGGAGTCCGACCGCCTGCGCGACCTCATCACAAAGGCAGGCTGGGTCATCGAAGACCTTCCTGAAGGGCCGAGGCTCAAGAGAGCGCAGTGATTTCCTCAAACTCTGTCCCGTTGAACCTCTTCACCACGATCTCCCCATCAATGTTTCCAAGTGAGTTGAATCTGATCTTCCCTTGAGCGCCATCGTAAGTGTCGGATAGCAGCGATTCTTTCAGATTTGGCGCTCCAATAGTCTCAATCAGCATCCCTATTGCGTCGTATCCATATTCTGAGAATATGGGTGGTCCTGATCCATACTTCTCTTTGTAGGTTCTGACGAATTCAATAGTCCTCTGTTGCTTGAAATTTGTGGATATCGTTCCGTTGAAAAAATGGCCGATTCCCTCGATGCCCTTAAAGCTGTCCAGGTCGATCTCATAATAGAAGTCGCCAAAGAGGGGCACTTCATCCTCTGCATCCATCTCTGAGTATTGTTTTAGGAATGCCAGATGGTCCTCCTTGAACATCACTGATATCAGGACGTCTGGCTTTGCTTTGATTACCTTTAAGATACCTGTTTTGAAATCATTCGTTCCGGGTTCTACTGCTATCTCCAGCGATAGGTTCGATCCGCTCCCCTCTACTCCTTTCCTGATAGATGAGGGGTTTCCATAGGGTCCGGAGTTCACATCCTCTAGAGTATAGAACAGGCCTACCGAATGGTGTCTTTTCCCCGCTATCTTCCCGAGTTCTTCGAACAGCGTATGACTCGGCGGCATCATTTGGAACAATTGGTCATTTTCATAGATGTAAGTCTCAGTAAGGGCGATCTGCGGGATGTCAGCCCCCTTCGTCAGGGGGTAGGCTGCTTTCGAAGTGCTTGTGCAGAACGTTATCAGCGCGTCCACCTTGTCCATCTCGATGAGTTTCTTGGCTGCTGTCATCCCTTTCTTGGCGTTGCAGGCGTCATCCTCGAATATGACCGTTGCGTTTCTCAGGTCATGAATCATCATCGCGTTCCTTCCACCTTCTCCCATGGCTGCGTACTGCCCGGTCAGAGGCAGGATGACTCCTATCTTCTCTGGAGTCTTATTTTTCTCTGAGACGCTATAAGAGCATGAGGCCAGGATTGTCAGCATGATGATCAGCGTCATCAGTACCGGTTTTGTGGACTGTGTTTCCATAAATGTCTATTATATATTGAAATTTGTTAAACCATCCATCAAAAATGGAAACAAAATTGGGAAAAGCTTTAAATTATCAGATATTATTTACCTGCTATGCCTGGGGATTCGAGTGAAGGGGCTATCGTGATGGGCCCATCCAGAAGACGGATAAACCTCGATAAGATCGATAGGACTGTAATCCAGATCTTAGTAGAGGACGCTCGGACTCCTTTGTCGCGGATCGCGTCGAGGGTGAATCTGTCTAAGGCAGGAGTTCTAAAGCGCATAGATCGGTTGGTCGAGTCGAAAGTCATCATCGATTTCATCCCTATTACCAATCCCCTCGCCTGGGGCTACAATTTGTATTTCATCTTGTTCTCTACCGATGCCGCGACCGAAGATGAGGACATCCATGTCGTCCGCAGGTGCCCATATGTGTGGTGGTTCGTCCGCTTCAGCGGCAGGTTCAATTTCCAGCTGGCCATCGTCGCCAAGGATTCTGCCTCGTTCTATAAGATCTGGGGAGGGCTTGCTAAGAAGATGAATGTCCGAGGAGAACTTTGAACAATTCGGTTTTTGACAAAATGATCTATTTCTGATGTCTAA
>JBBSWF010000130.1:0-3430 GCA_038046365.1 Nanobdellota archaeon | reverse complement strand
AACGGATAGATCCCACTATATAAAATATGGCATTTTATTATGCGGTAAGCTCTTAACGGGAGAAGAATACCCATATGACCCGGGGAGACGTTCAGCTTATTCATTTGAAATCGCGGGTATTATTTCTTCCGCGATTGATAGGGCTCATAAGAATGGCAGGATTCTTCCTGCCCCCGAAAGTTCGTATAGGAGGCATTCATGTGTTCTTAGTGGCGATCAATCTTCTGATTTTGATCGGGACGCTCACACTCGTGCTATTTTCAAGCGCGCCACTCGAGCGTTGGGCCTATGGAGGTATGAGAAAGGATTGCAAGCGGATAGTAGTCTCTTTTCATCTCGTGCGATAAGTAATCTTTCTTATGGGCAGGTTATTTTCCGGCCTTGCGGGTTTGGCATCGACAGCTGCAAACTCATGCGCCCTTCCTATGTCAGAAGCAACTCCTACGAACGTGGCCGTTATGTAGGCAGAGTCGTCGCGCAAAAAATCTCACCAGTCGGATGAGATTCTTCTCCATGAAATGATCAAGGCATGATCCGTTGGCCAGTCCGATGTGATCGCTCTTCGATTACGCCATCGCAGTGACGTCTATGCCATCGCGGATCGCCTCTTCGATGACTGTGAATTTTGACTTCTTTGCTTCTGATGGTGTTGCGCAGATGATGTCCATGGGTGCTGGGATGTCCCGTTTCAAGAAGTATATCGATGGAGCTCTGTCGTCATAGGGGATTCGGTTGAAGTCTGTGCTGATAATAAGAAAATCGTAGTCACTGTCTTTTTTTGCTTTTCCTCGCGCGCGGGAACCAAAAAGGATGATTCGGCTTCTCGGATATTTTGATTTCACTCTCGAGACGAATTGCTTCACGATCAAAGTCTGCTTTTTGTCCATTGGACGACCTCCTGCGCAAGGGTGAGTAACCGTTTTGATTTTTCCAAGGAAAAATATCGTACTGGTATCTCTGGGGCCGCTCCTGGGTATTTTGATTGAAGGTAGGCTGGAGTCAGAAAAGATAAGGTTTTGATGATGTTCTCTGGCGCCCCAAGTGTCCTTGCAAGGTCAACAACGTCGTGGATCTTAGGAGGTGTCCGTTTCTCTTTTTTTAGATAAAGGGCTTTGAGCGCCTTTTCTGCTGCTTGTTGGGATAGGTTGGCGGTGACGAAGTAATTCTTGGTGGTTATATTGTCATTTGCCGCTTTGAGGTCTGCTTCGGCTTGCTCCATCCAATCGGCGGGGGTAATATTCATGGGGGTTGTTTTGTTGTCTTTCCTTTAAATGTGTTGCTTTGGTTGTTCTTGATCTCACAATATCGGATGAAATCATAATCTTTCGAACAAGTTGTTGTCATCTTATAGTGGCAAAGCTTTTTAAGGAGCAATGACCTGAATGATTCTGGTGTTAATCTCCAGATAGTTTCGTCAAAATGATCAAGCCTCTCCCTCCTGAAATGGCCAAAGATCCTGTCTACGCCGCTGCGTTTCAGGACGATTGTCGTGTTTATTCTCGTTTCAAGTTGGAGTCTGTCCGGCCTTTTTACCGTGGTAAGCTTTCTTTGCGGTCTGCTTATGAGATCGCTTCAGCTTCGATCGATGCTTTGGAGTCTGTCACTGGGGTTGGTGTCTTTGATTCGGGCCATAGCGCGATTGTCGAAAATGGTCTTGTCGGTGGTGCTACTCGTGTTATATGTAATTCGTTCGGTGATCTTGAGCGTCTTGTTTATTCTGGCTGTGGTGATTCAAGGCAATTTGAGCGTGTGTCATTGAGTATGGTCTCTGCTGAGGATGACTCATTGATGGTTTCGGTCTCTCCTGATTATCTCCGTGTTGAGGTCTCTCCTGCGGATAGCAAGGATGGCGGTAGGCCGTTCTTTGCTGTCCATCCTCTTGCTAGGGTGAAGAAGGGTCTTCCTGCATCCACTGCTATGCTCTGGGCGCGTGGTGTTGGAGGTCTTGCCTCGCGGCTCAAGGCTTATTTTGGCAGTGTCAGTGTTGATGCGGAGCCAAGTTATACCACTATATCCCCGGATGGTAATCGTTCCCTGACGTCTATGGGCGATTCGATGTCTTATTTTCGGTTCGATGACAGTTATGATTTTGTTTTGGTTCGGGCTGCGAATCCGACTCACCTTATGGGTGTGGATAATTCTCTCATCCCTCTTCCTACGGGTCATGTGGTGAGCCAAAGTCCTGATCTGAGGCGCTTTCCTGTCGATGCTGTTAAGTGTGCTGTTGGTCTTGGTTTGCCGCCTCAGAATATTCGGCTTGCTGTGATCGTTCGTGACGAGCTTGATAAGATGTCGTCGAGGGGTGGGCCTGGCGGTTTTGGTTTGAATTTTTCTGATGGGCATCAGGCCGTGTGTGATTATGCGATCTACGGGGTGACTAAGGCCGGGAAGCCGTTTATTGCTTTCTCCGATTTGCAGAGTTTATGCGGCTCGGATCTAGTGAGGATGTTGGGTATTGCCCGGCGTATAGGGAATGATGGGATCTCTGTGCCTGCAGATGACGCTTTGGCTGCCGATATGCTTGCTGACACGCATAAGTCAGAAAGGGTGTGTGATTGGTCTGACCTGGACGTTGTGAATATTCGCCTTTCTGAGTGTGGCAAGAGTCGTTTGGCGCGTGCGGTGTATGGCTGTGAGTTGGAGCGTCAGATTGAGTATGTGGGTCGTAAGAACGGGTCTGAACTATTTTTTCGTCTGCGTACGAATCAGGGGATTGGTTCAGCTGTATTGAGCGGGGCGAAATATTTCGTCCAGCCCTGTGTGCTTGGCAGCATCGGCAACTGCAATGAGGCCAGCAACTTCAATGCCGCCGGCAATTACGGCAAAGTTGGCCGGGCTCGCGCTGGCAGCATCATCGCTCAAGATATCTCAACAGAAGACAGGTGTTCTGCCCCATGAAAAGGTCTAAGCCAGAGCCGTTTGATGGCGTTGGCTATCGATCAAGGAAGATGGTCCTCGCTGTCGGTGGGGATTATCTTGTCACTGTCCAGCAGGTCGTGTTGCACCAAGATGCGGACGGTAACCTTCAAGACCCTCCCGCTTTCACCCACGATCAGGTAGTCCTTGGCGAGCTTTTCTCTTTTGTTCCGTGCCTAGATAAGGACGCGAATGGCTCGGCTGTCCGGCGTGCTGATCCTGTCGTGCTAAGGGATGAGGTAATTCCTGAAGTGGATGTCCGCCAGCGTTCATTCTTGGATCGCCTCGCTGAGATATCTGACGTGATTAATGATAATGGCCAACTCTTCCTGCCGCTGGCTGAGGTCTTGACCGGCTTCGATTCCGATTGCGACGTTCACCAGACGTTCGACTCTCCTGTTTCATATATCAGTCTTTTTCCAGCGATTCTTTCCGCCATCGAGGTTCCGCCTTCCAGATACCCAATGTCGTTAAGTTAGGCGCGTTCATTCTCATAACGCCCTCTTTTGGTTGA
>JBBSWF010000129.1:0-7109 GCA_038046365.1 Nanobdellota archaeon | reverse complement strand
CCTAGAAGAATTAGACGATCTACGACACAACGACCCTTAACTTAACGACATTGGGCTGGACCTGCTCGACCGCATCGAAGGCTCCCCTAAAAAAGAGTCCCTCATGACAATGCTTGCGTCCGAGGACGTCTTGAAAAAGGAATGGGATAACCCTAACGACGACAGGTGGGACAATGTATGATCAAGGTTGTGCTCATTGAACCGGAAGTCGCAGACAATGATATCTGATGAAGTGTCTGCTCTTGTTGCCGCGGATTAAACCAGTGACGGTACTTCGTGACTTTGTCCTAGTTCAAATCCTGCCTTCTCTATCCATCAAAAAAATAGAAGAAGAAAAACCCCAAACGGGGAATCCTCCCTGTCTTCAAGACAGAGGTATGATCACACACACCACACACGATCCCCGTCGAGCGGGACTATCTTCGTAAACCAATCCCCACGTTTTACCACAAACATGCTGGAAGGTCTCAATGACCTTTATATCGTCCTTCCCGGATACCCTTTTTATGCGTTCTGATGAGAAAAACTACAACTCCAACACCAGTGTACCTTTTAGGGGACTGGTAGGTGGGGAAAAAAGTATATTCAGTTGAATTCAAGGAGGGATCTTTCGGAAGACTTGCGCTCCTTGCTTTTTAGCGCCGATGGAACGTTCTTGACCGCGTTGTTGATGACGGCTTCCTTGAGCTCTGAGAAGTTGATCAGTTTCTTGTTTTTTGAGATCTTCGACTCCATCCACGCTTGGCTTCTGTGGACGTTATATAACTCTTGCCTTTAGGGCATCAATAATTCTAGTATACTTAAAAATATACTGGTTGGGCACTATGGTAATTATTGTTTTCATCGAAATTATTAATAATGAGTACACGCCGATTTGAACCCCATGAACAGAAATTGGTTCGCGATAGTAGCTGCACTCCTCTTATTGATGTCAATTATATCCTCCTGCGCTCCGGAGTCGCCGACTAGCACGCCTGCCACTATGGTGAAAAATTTCGCGCCGCAAAAGCCAGTGAAACCAACGACCCAGCAAAAAGCGAGCCCCACAATGCAGCAGCGATCGCCTCCTGCGACACCTGTGCAAACCTCACCCACTTATACCGTCGAGCGGACGACTGTGACCCGGACAGCCACAAGCGATCCGACAAGACCTGCTTACCAACCTCAGACACAACAGGTCCAACCCCCGACCACACAGGCGCCTACCTACTCCTTGAAGAAACCATACGAAGAAGGATACATGGGCCAGCCCGACGAGATCGCAGAAGAAACCCCCCCAGGGACATCAACGACATCTTCTGCAACTCAACAATCAACCCAACGGGCTTCGACGACATCGGGCCGAAAGACCTACAATAGCTACGCCTACCTGCTCCAGAACGCAAACCTCCCCGCGCTGCTTGCGAATCCGCGCGATCTTTATGTGATTGACATCGACGACGCGCATCTAACCCCTCAGGAGATATCTGAACTGCACAGCAAGGGAAGCACAGTCGTGTCATACCTTAGCATCGGCGAGGCAGAAGACTACCGGAACTACTGGCAGGAAGGCTGGACTGCCGGCAATCCAGACTGGCTCGACGTGGAGAACCCCGATTGGGCAGGAAACTTCAAAGTGAAATTCTGGGATCCACAATGGCAGTCGATAATCCTCGCGAACCTAGATAAGATTGTCGACGCGGGATACGATGGAGTATACCTCGATATAATAGACGGATACGAATACTACAAAGAGAAAGGAGTGGCAGACGCAGACCAGAAGATGATCGAGTGGGTCAAGAAGATATCTTCGCGGACGAAGTCAAAGAACCATAATTTCCTTATCATACCCCAGAATTCTCCTGAGTTGGCGGTGCATATGGATTACCTTGGAGCGATCGACGGACTAGGAAAAGAGAGCACATGGTACGAGTCCGAGGAGAAGATAAACGAGGCCTGGTCCGACGAGGCGGCGCAATTTCTCGACGGGGCGGTGGCGAACGGAAAGTTCGTGCTGGCGATAGACTACCCGGTTAGTGTCGCAAAGAGATGCGACTTCATCGCCAAAGCCAAAGCGCATGGTTTCGTGCCGACAATCGGACCGATAGCGCTGGACAGGATAGAAGAGATGCCTACTTGCTAGATAAATAAAAAAACACATCAGACTATCTGGACAGCGGTTCCTGACACTATCTTCATCACTTTCGGCTGTTTTGTGAAACCTCCTTTTCCATCGGAGATGAGTAGACCGGACTCTCCTTGGAACTCCCTGATCCTGTTTAGGTAGGATTGAAGCGCTAAACGATCGGTAGAGCCTGTCTTCTCGATTGCATCCTTGACCATCATCACAGCGTCGTAAGCGGAGTCCGCGCCGATGTCTACCTCGATGCCAAATTTGGTTTTATACTTCACCTCGAAATCTTTTGTAGGAGTGAGGAATGTGGGAAAGACCATCCCTTCGTAGAATTCTCCTGCTGCCTTTATTATATTGTTGTCGAGCGTCAACGAGAAAAGAGGGAGATCCACACCAACCTCTTTGAGACGCTTGGCCGTAACCGGGCCGATGCCGAGGACACCGTTGGTGAGGACGATGGCGTCCAATCCTCGCATCGCCTTAACTTTGAGCGCTTCTGACCGGAGGTCTCTGTCTGACGGGTCTGGCTCTAGAAGGAGTGAGACATTCCCTCCGAGGAGCTCGAACCTCGCCTTGAATGACTTTGTCTGATCCTCTGTCCAGACCTCCTTGGCTCCGATGACTGCTACTTTTCGATGGCCCTCTTTGAACATCATCTCAGCCAACGACTCGGAGAGGAGATAGTCGTGAGGCCAGGTGTTGAGCGTGAAATTGCCCTGCTCGTTGAACTCCTTGACTCCCAAGGATGGAGATATCATCAGTGTTTTGTCTTTCTCCGCCAAAGGAGCCAGAGGGAGGCCTGTCCTTGACCACGTAGTCCCGATGATGATCTTGGTGTTGTCGACATCAACAAACTTGTGATAAGCGTCTAATGCCAGCTTTGGATCAGACTTGTCGTCTTGATGGTCGACGGTCAACATGCGGCCACCGATGCCGCCTTTGGCGTTGATATCTTCTATGGCCATATCTATGCCGTTGCGCTCGGCGTTGCCCCAGGCAGCGCCTTCTCCGGTGAGAATCAGTATGCTGCCTATCTTTATTGGGGAAAGATCCGCAGTCGCTTCACCAGACAATTGGTTTTGGCACCCCTGGGCGAATATTATTATAGCCGCGAGGAGTGCGATGAACTTAATCTTTGATATGCAAAAGACCATTTGTTCCACCTCATTTATCACTTATTAGTTGTGATTAGATATAAATATTCCTCCACCATTAATGGAGGATCTATAGAAAAGCTTATAATCTTGGGATAGGTATATCTGGGGATGGATCCAGGAATATTCGAGGAGATCGGGCTGACCCCTGCTGAAGGGAAGGTATACTTAGCATTGCTTGAATTAGGGTCTGCAACCGCTGGGCCGATAATGGAGCGCTCAGGCTTGCAGAGCAGCGTAGTGCACCTCACATTGAACCGCCTGATTGACAAGGGATTCGTATCATACGTCAAGGAGGGGCAGAGGCACAAGTACCAAGCCGCTGATCCTCGCCACATAATCACTTTCCTGAACGAGAAGAAAGAGAGGTTCGAGGGGATATTGCCTCAATTGCTGGCCAAGCAGGCTGTAGGATCATCCAAACCTGAAGTGACTGTCTATCGCGGGAAACGCGGAGTGCAGGAGCTTCTCTATGAACTCCTCGAGGCCGGCGGGACAGAACACCATACACTGGGCTCTCCAAGAGAGTCATTGATGCTGCCGGAATCATGGTGGGTGTCATACCATCGCGATCGCGCCAAGAAGGGCATCGCCGCCAAACTCCTGTTCAATGAGTCGCTGCGATCCTGGGGCGCTGAATCAAAGTATTCAAAGAGTGAGGTGAGGTATACCTCAAAGGAGTTCGAGCCATTGACCGAGACGATAATTCGCAACGACACCGTTGGCATAATCATGTGGACCGAGAAACCGATCGGGATACTGATAAGAGAGAAGACATTAGCATATGGATACGAACAATTTTTTAGAATGGCATGGCAAGGCATTGCTGAAAAGAGGGGCGGCAAGCAAACACCAAGAACAATTATATAGATACACCCTGCTGATCCAAAAAAAGCGGATCCCCACTGGCCGTCTCAGATAGTGAGCGCGGGCGGAAGGGCCGCAGGATGATTAATACGCGGATTATTGCGAGGCCAATCCATGGCAAAAGCGGACAGGAAAAAAGAAAGCGCGCAAGAAAATAAAACATCAAAAGAACCAAACCCCATAAAGACTATAACATTCGGCATTGTCCTTTGTTGGCTCTTGGGAGTTCTCCTTTTAGCGGTCGCTTATCAAAACTTAGTCCACGGCATGTATCTCATCGGCATTCTTGTCATTATCCCCTCCCTAGCCATCCTCCCTCTCACTAATATCATTCTCCGGCGTTACCTCCATATAGAATTGTCTTCTGGCCTTCGCTGTGCCATCGTCATCGTCTCAGTAGCCGCAATTTTTTACCTTGCGATGCCGCAACCTATCTCCCCTGCTGAACCAAACGGGTATGGGGTGACCGGACAAAAAGAGTATGGAGTGACAGATGCCGATGGCATGGTGTTGATCGATATCGGCGACAGCACAGTCGCTTTTGTCCTCCGAGACCAGATCACAGGCCTGCCTCTAGAAGGCATCAATGTGGCTTTAGGAATGGATCCGTCAGAGCCGTGGCATGCGACCCTGGCTATGCAAGACCTGTCGGGGCAATACCCCCTTAAACTAGTCGAGCTGTCTGGAATGCCTGGAGGAACCCAAAATGCTCCAACCACACTTTCTGCTGCTAACGGTCTAGCTGGATCTGTCGTAGCGGAGACCGCGCCGATCGAGATCATATTCTCTGAAGGTGATTTCCCTTACTTGCGTGGAGCGGTAGACCAAAAGAGCGTGCCAGGGTTGCAAGACCCATCTGGACTGCCGCCTGGAGTGAATGACCTCACAAAATCGCTGCCTGATGCGCTGCAGAAACTGCCAGGCTGGGCAGGCATCAAGGCGACATCCAAAAGAGTCGATGCCACGGACATGCCAAGGCAGATAGTCCAAGATTATTCTGACGCGATGAGCGCAGAGAATATTCCTGGCTGGGTCACTACGATGGTGAGAGGGGGGTCTCCTGTACCTGGGATGCTCGGAGAATTCACCAATTCATTATCAGAGATGGTCTTCACAAAGATGGGCGCGACAGAATATGACATCGTAGAGATAGGATCAGGGCCGATGTCATTTAAGGTGTACAAACCGATATTCCCAGAGGCCACAGGGCCTATTTTCCCTCCTGCACCTCAATCAAGCGAATTCTCCATAACAACCGCTGAAGGCGCACAAGTCAGCGGAGGATCGATCGAACTCATGAGCAAGACGACCATGGGAGAAGGATTTGTCGGCGTACTCGACTCGCAGGGCAAAGCCTCAATACCTGTCCCGATCGGAGATTATACAGCCACCGTGCTCACGCCAGGGAACAGCCCGAAACGCCTGGATCTACCTGTGAAAGAGGAAGGAGGCCGTATCCCTCTCAAGGTATTCCCGCGCAAGCCAGTCACAATCGAATTATCCACCGAGCCACCTCTTAGTTCCCGGATGTCACTGCCAGAAGGCACAACGCGCAAGATCACCATGATTGTTCGCGACGCAAAAGGAAATGTGCTGAGCCAGAAAGAGAAGTCAGCGATGAAATGCACCTATTTTGTGCGAAACCCTGTTGGAGGTCAAGTCACCAGCGTCGACAGGAACGGCATGATCACGATGGGCGCTGACCAAGGCGCAGCAAGCATAACGGCGCGATGCAACGGGGTCATGAGCAAACCCATGCTAATATCTGGAAGCGGAGAGCGAAAAAAGCCGGATCCTGCTCCCAAACCTATAGAACCAGATACGCCGGACGTGCCGAACCCACCTGCCAATCTTCCTGCCGGATTCCCAACCAACCTACCCCAAGGAGACTACCGGGTCACTGTCAAAGTTTGCGCCACCATGATAGGCTGCATATCTCAATCCGGAGGTATCATGCGCAACACAGACCCTGCGGAATTCGCAAGAGCCATCTCAAACGCCCTGAACCAATGGATGAGAGCCATGCAGCAAGGAGACTGCCAAGCAAGAGTATCATATTCGCCATTTGACGGCAGATCATTTGCGGCTAGCGGTGTGGGGGCCTGCATACAAGGCGGACAACGCGCTGACGTGAACATCCAACTCATTATGCAGAAAACGTGAGCATACTACTGTCCTGATGGTCTCGCCGGTGGGTCCGGCGGGGTTTGAGAATTGTCCCGTAGTCTTCCACCTGCCGATGAAAAGCTGCCCCCGCCGGGCAGTCATCGGCTTCGCGAAAGCTCGCCGGTGGGTCCGGCGGGGAGTGGAGCAGTCTGCTATCTATGTGTTCAAGCTGCCCCCGCCGGGACTTGAATAAAATGTTCAGATGCCTCTGAGTCAATCATAGGCCCGTGATCTCTTATCAACGCTGTCGATCACGACCATCTTCTGTTCAAAGTCGACGATGTAGAGGATACGATAAGATCCGACCCTAACCCGAAATATTTTCTCTCCGGGTTTTCCGTGGACACGCACTACTTCGTGAGGAAATGGATCGTTGGCGAGGCCTCTGATCTTTTCTTCAACCCTGCCTCGTTCATCTGATTGCAGATCATCTATAAACTTCTTGGCAGACTTTCGCGCAATTACCTCGAAGGTCATGCTATCTTCACGAAGTCGGATTTTTTCCCTTCTTTGAGAAGTCGCATCGTCTCATCGAGATGTTTGCGCTCGTCACTGCTGAGGAAGCGGTCTTCAAGAAGGATGCCCTTCATCACATCGACGTCATTTCTCACATGCTTTAAATCTGCGCGGAGTTCATCAAGAACCTTCACCATCTCTGTTTCTGTTGACATGAGAAATCGAATCGTTCATGGATATAAAAAATCATCGCAAAAAGAAAACTAATCGCTTGAGCAATCAACTAGCAATAGATTTCCTGTATTTGTATAGCTGATTTTGGCATTTTCTGATCTATTTTGTTGATCTATAGT
>JBBSWF010000128.1:0-11143 GCA_038046365.1 Nanobdellota archaeon | reverse complement strand
CCGAACTAGACAAACTCAAAGAATCAACCACCAAGTGAGTTTCCACGCAAAGCCCCCATCATAATCAACATTTAAATAATCAAACAAGCAGGAAATGGGTATGCGAACTGCCCAGATCATGATCGCCCTTGCATTAGCTATCGCGGCGCTATCTATCTGTTCAAACGCCAACCAACTTGTGGTCGACTATATGCGAGCCGGCGATACCGCCGTGATTCAAGCCAACGGAAAGACCTACAATCTGCAGTTGGTCATCGTGTCTGACGCGGTCCAGAAAGCAATGTTCTCATTGAATGGAGAGATGTCAAGAGCTTTGAGGGCCAGAGAGAGATACACTTTTTCAGACGGAAGCCAGATCATAGTCACAAGCATACTCACAAAAAGTCACTCATCAGGATCGATGGTGGAATACTACTTCATCGCTTCAGGAGACGCAAATATAGATCGCGGTGTGTCGGGAAACACGATCGTGGACCTCAATTATCCATATCCTGACATGATATATGACTTCTCATCGCTTGAGGCCGAAGGAACACAGGCTCCGAGCAGAGATCTCATGGCAGGTAAGCCCCTTCCTGCAAAGCCCGTAACTGCAGTGGCGCCTAAAGAGAAAGACCAATGCTCAAGCGACGCCGACTGCGATGACCACGACGGATGCACGATGGACCAATGCACCGGCACACCCAAGAAGTGTGTGCAGACCAAGACGACGCTTGGATGTGCTTTCGGGACAAGATACTGCGTGCCATACTTTCGGACGTACAAGTTCACTCCAGAAGCCGGGGCTTATTGCGGACTCGACGGAAAATGGATCGACCAGGCTGCTTTGGGCGCAGCCTGCCTTGGCGACTATGAATGCTCAAGCGGACTCTGCGAGAACAAGCAGTGCGTGGAGCCGACGATGAAAGAGGAAGAGACGCCACCTTTAGTTTCGATTCCCGCTTCCATTGCACGAACTCCTGCGTCAAAGAACTGGTGGGATCAGATCTTCGAATTCTTGACTGGATTATTCAACCCATAACTCTTTGCTATTTTGCTAAACACAACCTTTAAAAAGACCTCCTGGTTCACACATATCGGACGGCCATAGGGGCTTGGTCCTACCCGTTCCCATTTCGAACACGGCAGTCAAGCAAGCCTCCGTTTGTGTCTGTACTGATCTACACGATCGGGAAAACACGAAAGCTGTCCACCTTTCTTTTCTTATGATGAATTAGATAGATTTCTACAGAATCCCTGTTCGCGGGGGTGGAATATAATAGCAAATCGCATTGATCATTGAACTATGGATACTGCGATTTACTATTCTAGCGGATCGCACAAAAGTTCAATAAATTATGCGATCCGCTATAAGCTGTCTTTGAGTCCCCATTGATGGCGGTGTCCACCGGGAGCCTTGGAACCGGAAGTGACACGAGAAAGCCCCCTATCCAAGGAATCGGGGCCAGACCCGAATTGCGACCCGAACAGGCAGGGTCGAGAAAACAGTAATCGCGATAGCCGGAGAGCCGAACACGACACTAAAGCGCCAGAAATGACCCGAAAATAACACGAAAAAACTCGAACCAGACTCGATCAAATTACGAACCAAGACACGAATTCGCGTCTGAAAGTCTATCCTGAGATCCGAAAGGCGCGAATATGGCCAAAATTTCGTTTTCGCCGCGTCGTTGGCGCCTTGCGCATCTTTAATGTTTTTGATGAAGAACAAGAAGATATGCACTTGAGTCTACCACATTGTTTAACCATGCAAACATCAAATCGTTTTCTTTTATCCGATGCTGCTTTCCGTCCTCCGGATCATTGTACCAGAATCTCCCCTTCTCATATTTGGTGATCACAATAAAGTGTCCCATATCGGGTGGTTCTCCATCGAACAAAAGAAACGCTCTCACGGCGATAATCACCGGAAGCCGTTTTTTGAGGAATCTTAGGATATGCGTTTTATCTGGTCTTATTACCTCTGCCTTTCCTTTTGCTAATCTTTTGTTATAAGAATAACATTCCACCTTGAACCCGGCTCTTTTCGCAAAATCAGCCAACGCGATTGTTCTGACACCATACCTCTTGATCCCTCCAATCTTGCCGATAATCTCCCCCGAAGAAACCTTCTCCCCAAAATAGTGAAGGACCATCCTTAGGGCAGTCGGTCCACATTCCAGCCTCTTTTGTTTCAATAGCGGGACGGAAAGATTTCGCATAGGGGATCTCACTAACTTTCTGTATTATAATCTTGCTGCATACCTTCGCGTCTTCGCTTAGGCTGGCTTTGAATCTCCTTTGATGGCGGTGTCCACCGGCAGGAGGGGGAAGGGCGGGGCTTATGGGGAATTGAGCGGGAAATAAATCAAGAAAATAAAGAAAAAACAAACTGGTGATCGGGCCCGATAATCCCTCAAGTCCCTTCCTGCCAGGAGTTCATGTATTGCTTCTGGCGATCTGAGAGATGATCGATCTTGATGCCCATCGCATCGAGCTGGAGCATGGCGATCTCGTCGTCGATGTGCTCAGGGAGCGAGTGGACGCCAACTGACAACTTGCCTTTGTTCTTGACACAGTACTCGACAGCGAGCGCCTGGCCGCAGAACGAAGTCGACATGACCGCGCTCGGGTGACCTTCAGCGCACGCGAGGTTCACGAGCCTGCCTTCGCCAGCTACATAGAGCTTCTTGCCGGACTTTAGCGTGTACTCATCGAACCAGGGGCGGATATTGCGCTTCTGGGCATTCGCATTGAGCCATTTCACATCGATCTCGTTATCGAAGTGGCCTGAATTGGCGAGGATTGCGCCAGGCTTCATAGTCTCAAGATGCTCCTTGACAAGGATAGACGTGTTGCCAGTCACAGTCACGAAGATGTCGCCTAGCTTGACTGCGTCCATCATCGGCATGACACGGAAACCGTCGAGACGGGCGACCAGGCCGCGGAACGGGTGGACTTCTGTCACGATGACTTCAGCGCCGAGGCCTTTGGCCCTTAGCGCGACACCCTTACCGCATGACCCATAGCCTGCCACGACGACTGTCTTGCCTGCGATGAGGACGTTCGACGCGCGCAAAATGCCGTCGAAAGTTGATTGGCCAGTACCATAATAGTTGTCCAGCAGGTGCTTGGTCTTGTTGTCGTTGACCGCGATCATCGGGTACTTGAGCGCCTTGTCTTTTGCCATGGCATGCAAGCGAGTGATGCCTGTGGTAGTCTCTTCGCAACCACCTATTATCTCTGGTATCAAATGCGCATGCTTGACATGGATCTCTGACACCAGGTCGCAGCCGTCATCGATAGTGACGTGCGGCTTGAACTCGATGACCTTGTTGAGATACTTGTAATAATCCTCGGTCGTCTCGCCCTTGTATGCGTAGACTGCGACACCCTCTTTGGCGAGGGCCGCTGATACGTCATCTTGTGTGGACAATGGGTTGCAGCCAGTTATCGCGACAGACGCGCCGCCAGCGATGAAAGTCCTGACAAGCACAGCAGTCTCTTTGGTGACGTGGAGAGCAAGGCCGATGCGCAAGCCATTGAGCGGCTTGTCACGGGCGAACCTCTCCTTTATCTTCATGAGCGCGCCCATCTCTTTCTCGGCCCACTCGATGTTCTTCACACCCTGCTCGGCAAGGCGCATATCCTTTACCTCATAATTTGGTCCAACATCCATCGATTTCTCACCTTTTGGTTTGTTTATTGAATGAATGGGAGAAAGAATCTCGGCAGCCTTAGCTTTGACTGCTGCCTTGTTCTCATCATTGAGCCTGGCGCCGACTTGAGAGACGACCTTTGCTGCGACAAATGATCCGAGCGTGGCGCTCTTCTCGATATCATGGCCGTTCAAGACCCCGTGGAGGAAACCCGAATTGTAAGCATCCCCAGCGCCGGTAGTGTCTACAGCGTCGACCTTGAAAGCCGGGATGTGAGTGACTTTGCCCTCGTGGCAAATAAATGATCCCTTATCTCCGACTTTGACAACTGCGGTATTGACTGATTTGCCTAGGGCTCTGACCGCTTCTTTAGGGTCATCATCGCCAGTGAAAGCGGCTGACTCTTTCTCATTCGCGAAGACTATCGTGACATAATCTGAGATGATTGACTTGAGTGTGGGGTGGATGCGTCCGATCAAACTCGCATCGGCGAGATCCAACGAGATGACCGCACCAGACTCCTTGGCAGCCTTCATAGCCTTGATCGAGGATTGGCGCAGACTGTCTGCTTCAAGAGAATAACCGGTGAGGTGGAGGCACTTGCTGTCTTTGACGTACACTGTGTCTAGATCCTCTGGCTGGAGATGCAGGCAGGCGCCAAGGTGCGTGGCAAACGTGCGCTCGCTGTCCTTTGTGATGAAGCTGGTGCAGGAGCCGGTAGGGACATCAGAACGAGCCATGACTGAGTGGACACCCTCCTTCTTCAAGGTATTCTCGTAGAAATCACCATCCTCGTCCTTTCCAGCCTTCCCCATGAAAGCGGTCTTGCTGCCAAGCGCGGCGAGACCAGATAGGGTGTTGGCTGTCGAGTCGCCACAAGCCTTAGTTACCTTCTTGCCTGACAAAGACTTGCGGATCGAAGAAGACATCTTAGACTCTATCAAGTGCATGCCTCCTTTAGGGAGACCCATGCTTGAGAGGTGCGAATCGTCGGTCTCGACAAGATAGTCGATCAGAGGATTGCCGATGCCATATACGAGGAACCTTGCCATACGCGACGAATCTGTGGAGCTTATAAAAAACTTCTGGAAGTTCACAGGACAGCAAACAATAATAAAAAAGAATCAAAACTCCTGGATGATTACGCCTCAGCAGCCTGACCGTCGTCTTTGCGCTTCATCACGCACCACTCATAGGCCTTTCCAAGCACAGCGATGGCCTTTGGGATGTCATGAACTGCCAAGGAATTGGTAGTCTTCCAGGAACCCCCCTTGTCCTTGTAACTGCGCGTGAAGCCGACAGAGAAGTACTCCGACTCCCCACCGTCTTTTTGCGACTTGTTCTTCCAAACCGTGGCCTCGACGCCACCTGCCTTGAACTTCTGTTCAGGTCTCATATGAATCCTCCGCGGAATGAAACCGCGAGAAAAAGGGGGGCGGTGGAGTTAAGGTGAGTTTCGGAGGAAAAAACGGAAATCTACCGTCTATACCCGGACATGCAGCGGATAAAGCGGAAGTATGGTAAGAAAAGGATGAAAATCAATATGAATATCCGGGACAGTCCGGAGATTAATCTTAAATATGGCGCTCCACTCAACACCGCTATGCGGATCGTAATCCCTCTCTTAATCCTCTTATTCCTCTTAGTTTCGATCATATCATGCGAACAACAAGAATCATCCACAATAAAGATCGGGGTGATAATGCCGTTGACTGGCAGCGGAGCTGTCTATGGAGAATGGGGAAAAAACGCATTGGAGATAGCCAAAGACGAGATAAATCTCGAGGGCGGAGTCCATGGCCGTCCGATCGAGCTGATCTACGAGGACGGAAAATTCCAAATATCAGACTCTACAACTGCTTTCAAGAAGCTGGCAGACACAGACCAAGTGAAATTCGTGATGACTATCGGCAGCGGACCGGCAGTGGCAATCGAACCATTAGCCAATGAGAATCACATGATCCAGATGGACTTCTCGGCAACCACCTCAAAATACTCGACAGAAAACGACTACACATTTAGGACGGCGCTCAAAGCGACACAGTTCGGACTCGATGGGGCACGGCTGTTGAAAGATTCCCCCTTCAATGCCAACAAAGTAGGCGTCCTTTACATCAACAACGAGCAGGGACAGGACATCAAAACGCAGTTTACGCAAGCCGCAAAAGATCAAGGCCTGGCGCTCGCGGTGACCGAGAAATTCGACCAGGACGCAACGGACTTCCGGACACAACTGCTCAAGATCGAGGAGTCAAAACCCGATTGGATATTCCTGATCTCGCATGTCACAGAGGCCGGACGGCTTGTCAAACAGATGAACGATCTTGGGATGACAACACCAATCTTTAGCCATGTGTTCTCTATCGAGGGAGAATCGTTCTTCGTAGGCGCGGGCAATGACTTCAAGAACACCGTAGTCTATATGGCACCAAAATACGACCCTGCCGATCCAGATGCACGCATCAAGAAATACAATGCAGAATATTCCCGAAGATACGGAAAGCCATCTGAGTATTTCGGAGCATTCGGATACGACGGGCTGAAAGTGACGGTGGCAGCGATGCGACAATGCGAAAACCCCGAAGACACAGATTGCGTCAGAGAAAAGCTGTTCCAAACCCGAGGCTTCCCTGGCCTAGCAGGCAGTATATCATTCGATAAATACGGGGACACGAACAAAGAACTCATGCTAAAGACAATCGTCAATGGAACATTTGTACCTTTCCATCAATAATTAGCACTCCTCGAGCTCTTCGAGTTTCTTCTTGAGGAATTCGACCTTAGCCGGAGAAAGAGCAATCGCAGCCCTAAGCGCGTCTTTGGCCTTCTCTAAACTGTTCAACTCTACATAAGCATTGGCGAGATTGACTCGGATATTGATCCAGATAGGACTCTTGTCTTTCGGATTCTTAGTGATTGCAGACTCGAATAAATCCACGATCTTCTCCGGCTCGCCGGATTTCGAGAAAACAAGGCCCAGATTGGTGAGGGTCAGCGCGTCGAGCGGATCCTTCTCGAGACGCGATCGGAGGATGGCTTCGGCTCCCTGGAAATCCTTGGCTCGAACAAGCTCTTGCACACGGACCTCATCAGGGAACTTCTCGCGGATCTTGCCTAGAACCTCACGGAACTTATCTAGATTCGTTGCATCGATCGCGCGCAAGAGGACATCGACTGCCTCGGCATGGCGCTCCATCTTGATGAGCGTGATGACAAGATTGTTGTAAGCAGCTGCGCTTGATTGATTGAGCTCGATCGCGCGGCGGAAAAGAGCGCACGCGGGTTCCATCATCCCCTGAGTATAGACTATATGGCCCAAATTGATGTAAGCGTTCTCGTTGTTAGGAACACGACTGATAGACTCCTTGTATGCCTCGATAGCCTCTTTCACCTTCCCCTGCTTGAATAGGCATTCTCCTAAATTAGTGAAGACAATCTTGTAGCCCGGGTCGATAGTGATGACTTTGCGGAAGAAGGACTCAGCCTCTTTGTAACGGCCTTCATGTTGATGGACCCTCCCCACCTCGTAGAGCGGCTTAGGATCGCCAGGATTAGACTTGACCTGCTCGATGCCTAACTGGAGGTACATATCCCTCTTGCGCTTGAGCGCGAAATCACTTTTTAGGTAGCCGTAATGATGGATTGGAAACCTGGCTCTATCCACTGGCTTGTCAAGCTCGATTATCGATGAATCTATCTCCTCATGGACCCTGTTCCTGAACTTGAGGCGCGGGTCGTTGCGAAAGATCCTGACAATCGGAGATATGAAAAATCCGGGACCCTTGCACTCAGCATAGCCATCAACTGGCTGCCATCCGTATATGTTAGTATCCTCGCTATAGTTGCGCTGCTGGACCTCAAGGCCCCAAGCATCGGTACTTGTGAGGGTCTCCATCAAGCGTTCCATGTCCTGCCTAGCGACAACCTCATCCGCGTCGAGGAATAATATCCACTCGGACGAAGCGCCTCGAATGGATTCATTTCTTGCGGCTGAGAAATCATCGCACCACTTGAATTGACGAATGATCGCGCCAAATGACTCCGCTATCGCGACAGTCCGGTCTTTAGAGCCGGTGTCCACTATGATCATCTCCGAGACGAAATCCTTGACAGAGTCAAGACAATCCTTTAGAGTATTCTCCTCATTCTTGACTATCATGCACAATGAAATCGTTGGAGCCATGCCGTGTCAATAGGGAGGGTGCTGATATCACATAAAAAGATTGTCTTCTCCGTCGAACGGTTCACAAACAATAAAAAGGGTCTTGGGCTCCCTCGTAAGATGGATCTGTCAGTGATAATACCTGCCTACAATGAGGCCGAACGGATAGGCTCCACGATACGATCTATTGATTCTTACCTATCCAAAAAGAAGTGGAAGTATGAGATAATAGTAGTCGATGACGGCAGCAATGACGACACTGTAGGCGTCGCAAAAGCCGCCGGAAGTGATAAAGTCCGGGTGGTAAGCTTGGGCGGGAACCGCGGTAAAGGATTTGCCGTGTGGAAAGGATTGACGCTTGCGAGGTTCGGATACGCGCTATTCACCGACGCAGACATGTCTACTCCGATAGAAGACATCGAGAAATTAGCACCATTTATCGGCTCCTACGATGTGATCATCGGATCGCGCAACCTGTCTGATTCTAAGATCACTAAAAAGCAGCCCTGGCTGAGGTCAAGGCTTGGGAAGACATTCCCGCTTCTTGTGAGGGCGCTAGTGCTGCCCGGGATAAAGGATACTCAATGCGGGTTCAAACTGTTCACAAGAAGAGCCATTGATGCGATAACTCCTTACCAGACAATCTTCGACTTCGGCTTCGACGTGGAGATCCTGTTCCTGGCCGGACGGATGGGACTCGCAATAAAAGAGGTGGGAGTGACATGGGCCAACGCCGAAGGCAGCAAAGTCCATCCGATACGCGACTCAAGACGGATGCTGCTTGATCTGATCAAGATACGAGCAAACCAGTTAAATGGGAATTACAACCAAAATCAACAATCAGGCTGATCTTGCGAAAATGAAACTACCCTTGATAGACAGATACGACGTCACAGCCGCTGTGATAATTGGAATCTTTTTAGCGATCGCGCTCACCGCGATGGCGACAACATCTCTTACAAACGATGAGATCGCGCACATTCCTGCAGGATACACTTATCTGAAAACCGGGGATTATAGGATGAACGTTGAGCATCCTCCGCTCATCAAGCTGATCGCAGGAGCCGCACTGCTTCCTCTAGAACCCAAACTCAACATTACACATCCAGCATGGGCAGCGAGGAAAGAATGGATATGGGGAGACCGATTCTTCTTCTTGTGGAACCACAACTCCGATCAGCTCTTGTTCTGGGCAAGATCACCGATTGCATTGATCGGGGCGCTACTCATCGCATTCGTCTACATATGGGCCCGTGAACTGTACGGCCCATTGGCCGGGTTACTTGCCGGAACGCTCGCAGCGCTCGACCCGTTGATAACTGCCACTTCGACAATAGTCCACACAGACATCGGCGTGACGACATTCGGATTCATCTCCACCTACTTCTTCTGGAAGTTCTGCCATCACAGGAACAAGCGAAACCTAGCGATGTGCGGAATCGCGCTAGGACTCGCCCTTGCTTCGAAATTCACCGGAGTATACTTCATAGCGATATTTGGCGTCTTAGCGCTTGTATGCGCAAGATACGACTCATCGGACAAAAGAATCACCGAAGCACTCCAAGAGAGCAGAGCGCAGAACCTCTACATACTCTCAGGTCTAATAGTCATCGTAGGACTTTTTATCCTAATCGCCAGCTATCACTTCACACAACTCAACTGGATGATCCAGGGATTCAAAGACGTAGCGATCCACTCCACTGTGGGCCATAACAGCTTCTTCCATGGAACTTTCTCCGACACTGGATTTTGGTACTACTTCCCTGCAGCATTCCTGATAAAGACACCTCTTCCGACGATAATACTCATACTGCTCTCAATATTATTGTTCACCAAGACACGCACGGAGAATATCTGCAATGAATGGTTCCTAGTCATCCCCGCAGCCATGTACCTCCTCTTCTTTATCCCGAACAACATCAACATAGGAGTGAGGCACATCGAACCAGTTTATCCATTCCTATTTGTGTTCACATCGAAAGTGACAAGATGGAGATCCAGGGTCATGCCCTACCTGACAGGTCTTCTGCTCCTGTGGCTTGCCTGGAACGCCTACTCTATCTATCCACACCACCTATCGAACTTCAACGAACTAGTTGGAGGGCCTGACTATGGTCCAGAATGGCTAATCGACAGCAATATAGATTGGGGGCAGGACCTAAAAGGGTTGGGATCATGGCTTGGCGAACATGGGAATCCGATGGTGCTGATGGCTTACTTCGGAAACGATGACCGGGAATATCGTGGGATCAATTGGGACGAGCTCAAGTGCGGACCACAGCCAGGGTTGATAGCGATAAGCGTCAACAGGCTCGTCGGCTTCAGCGAAGAGGACTCAAAGTGCTCAGCATGGCTGAAGGCAAAAGAACCAATTGCAAAGATAGGGTACAGCATATTCATATACAACATCACAGAAGACAGCATCAAGGCAGAACAGGGAGAGTACTGCGAAGAGAAATGCAAAAAGAAATGCCACACTGAGAACCAGGTCTACATCTCATCGAATTTCGACGGAAAATGTAATTGCACGTGCAGCGGACAGTCTAATGGCGAGAAGGCACCTGCAAAGAAACCATTGCAGACGGCGACAAGTCCGGTATTCCTGAACTAATCGTCAGGTCCAACGCGCTCTAAATCATTTTTGAGGTATTGCGCTAAACATCTCTCTTAATTCAGGATCATTAATCCTCTCGTCACACCACTTGAAGAATTCATCGAGATTCCTATACCCTGCCCTACTATACAGACTCGTTTGAAGCGCAAGCTCCAGTCTGTCAATCTGACTCACAAATTTAGCTTCCGGACTGGTCTTGCGATCAAATTCCAACCATAAATCCACATATCTTTGAGAATTGGGAAACTCCCTGGTGACTCTTAGCACACTATCATATTCCCGCCTTGCCTTCTCCTCTAAAGAGATTCCATCATGAGGCCCGATATCCCCCGCATATATCTCTCCTATCTCATGGAACATTCCAAGCTCCATGACCCGCGCAGGATCAAGGTCCGGACGGTATTCCCTTGCGATAGCATATCCCAACATGGCCACGATACAACAGTGGTCTGCCACGCTTTCGCACTTTTTTTCAGGTATCCCATTTCTCAACCAACCCTGCCGATATAGGGTCTTCAATTGAGCGATCTCAAAGAACATCTTGACGACGCAGTGGGCTGGTTCAGGCAACAATTCACTTGTAGCATTGGATCGAAGTTTAGTCCTCATTCTCCAACGCTTGGCCGTCATCCCATTCGCGAACAAGATACCTCTTATAAACATGATGCCCGATTCGGCTTTGCGTGGAAACTCACTTGGTGGTTGATTCTTTGAGTTTGTCTAGTTCGG
>JBBSWF010000127.1:0-3496 GCA_038046365.1 Nanobdellota archaeon | reverse complement strand
AGGAAGGTGCAAGGCTCCAACGAGAAGGAAGGATTTGTGGGTACAGGTGAGGGGCGACCCCCGCCTACGCCTGCGATCCACTTGCCGAAGGTGTTTTGCCTGAGGCTGGCGGACTCTTTCACCGGAGCCCCCACTTCATAATCATTATATACCAATAAACCGGACAGCACAAGATCCCCACTAAACCGGGGAATCGCCAACACAAACAAAACCATAACCCACACAGGTGATGAACATGAAGAAACTCGCATTGATCGCACTCGCGGCCATGATCGCACTATCCATAATGCCGCTCGTTAGCGCGAGAGAGACCCAATACAGCTGGGGAAAAGACCGAGACCAATACGGATGCATGGCATCAAAAGGAGAAACATACTGTGAACGCCTCTCCAAATGCATAGATACACGATCGCAGACCTGTGAAGGACTGATTGGACGCGGATCCAGATGGTACCTCGGGACAAAGACCATACAATCAGCGAACCTGCGCGTGTCACAGAAGGCCGGGCTAGCCCAGACCGAAGGCAAAAACTACAATCAAGCCGCACAAAGCGCATCCGGAGCGAAGAGAACGATCGGCACAACGACACTAAAATCCAGCACAACAACGACTATCGACGGAAGCAGGATAACCTCAACGCCAGACCTCTGGGGCAGAATCGCGTACAGCACTGAACGCAAAGATAAGCCGGTCTACGCCACAACAGGAAGACGCGCAGGGAACCTGGGGAACCTAGCAAACCTATTCACGAGATAAATGAATCGACATGGATAAACTGAATCTCATCCCAATCACGGCCATAATGACACTAATGCTGGCTGCTTGCGCAGCAGGAGCCGCGACAGAGAACGCTCCGCTCATAGCAGGACAGAGAAGCTACACATTTAGCTTAGGCATAAAGAACCCATTCACATGGAACAAGTACGTCTTCACAAGATCGGACCTAAACCGCGACAACTGCAACAAAGCACAAGGGTACTACTGGTGCCAAGCAAAATCCAAATGCCTTAAAGTAGCAGTTGAGAAATGCAAGCTGACCAGCTCAGGAAACTGGTACGACGGGACAACGAGCGAGGCAATCGCGAACGTGAAACCACTCGGGCCAGCGGTCGGATTCGTCGATAAGCCGACCGGACCAGTGACCGGATCGCCAGTGACCACGACGCCGCTCTTCGGCACGACAAAGACGATAATCGGCAGCACAGTGATCAAGAGCACAAGCGGAATGGGATTGTTCGGAAAACTGCAGCCGCCAAAACACGGAACAGGACGAGCGGACTACTCCAACGCAGCCACCACCGGAAGAAGGACCTGGGGTGGACTGCCAGCGCAAAAAGCCGCAAGCCAGACCGTCGACTCCGGACTCGGACGCTACTAAACGATAAAAAACCATCAATAATATCGACAAGCGTCAAGACGCTCCAGCAAAAATTTAACCAACAGAAAAAAAGAGGGACACCGATGAAACGCATCAACCTAGCGATCCTTGTAGCCGCCATACTCGGAGCATTCTGCATCATCGGAGCAGGCATGCGCCTCGGATACGCGGGAAACGCGATATTTCTGAGCGCGCTCTTTGTCAACCGCCTAGTGATCGGGCTTGTCATCGGACTCGCAGGAGGACTGAAACTCATCAAGAACAAGACATGGAACACCATACTGCGCGGAGCCATGCTAGGACTCATCATCAGCGGATCATTCTATCTAACGACGCTGTTCTATGACACTCCGGGGTTCTTCGCAGGGATCGTGTACGGCATGATAATCGACTATTGCGCGACGAGATGGGGAAAACAATAGGCAGGGCGGGCAGATTGGTTCAAGCTGTGCGAGAATCAGGGTCCTTACCCTCCCTGTTATGGTAAGCCGACTGCAAGTACTTGTCGAGAACCGCCCACACGGGGGCGATGCCGACTCTATCTTTTTATTCATCTTGCGCATATCAGAATCATGAACACACTGGAAAAAGGCATGATGCTAGGATACTTCTACAAGGGGGCGTTCCACCCCAAATACAAGATAACAAGACAGATGAACATACCTGGTGAAGGCAATTCGAGGCTATACATAGCAACTGACGTGGCGTCGAACACGCGAGTCGTGGCCAAGCTGCCTAAAGGAGACCCATCCGAAGAAGACGACCAAAGCACGCTCAACATCGAAAACGCTATGATCCGGTCGCGCGAGAGGCAGATACTCGTCGAGCACCAATTCCTCAAGACCAACAAGCACCCAAACATAGCTGCGTGCAAAGATCTCGCGCGCACAAAAGACGGATGCCCGGCGCTGATACTTGAAGACCTCAGCGATTCACTGAGCCTCGAAGAGCTTCTAAAATACTCAAGACGATTCCAGACGCCAGTGGGCGAGCGGGCTGACCGGCGATTCCGGGAATTTGCGAACCTGACCTACGGAACAGCATGGCACTCGATTGGAACGGATGACTCAGACCCCCAGGAGATACACGAAAAACCTGACGCGCTCGGACTGACAAGCCACATCTACGGATCCATAGCGCAGCTAGTCGACGTCGGACACTACTTGACAAGCATCGGCAAAAGCCACAACGACATCAAGCCAGCGAACATATTAATCCATGTGGACCGCGGGCTGCAGCTAATCGATTTCGGAATGATGACCGAAGGATCGCAATTCCCACTTTTTGGCAACCGGAAATACGGGCCGCCAGACCGGTTCTGGACAGCAGAGAGCATAAAATCCCGGATCTACTGCCGCTCGCTCCAAGACGGCACTCCTTCACCTCACACATACTCCTTTGCCACAGACCACTGGAATATCTTCATAATAGGGATCGAAGCGCTGACTGGCGAGCACCCAATAGGTGAAGATAAAGATGAGATAATCAAAAGACTCCAAGAGATAAAAAATCCAGAACAAGCACGCAAGCATATGCTGGCGCTGCACCGCAATATCTCCGAAAAAAACGCCCAGTTCTTGGGATACAACAGCTCATATGGAGACCCGGGTCAACTCAGCAAGAAAATACTCGAATCCTACCAACGATACTCCCTAGGCCCAAGACTGGCCCAGGCATCGCACGCATATCGGCAGATGAAGACTAAATGACAGACGCGGCGCTGAAGCTGACGGAGAAGAGGCCATCGAAGTCAAAGAGGTATACGATCCACTAGGCATACCAAGACAGAACATAACCGGCCTTGAATTCACCCGGTACCCCACAGAGATTATGGCATCAAGATTGTAATAACAGGTCTCGTAATCCTTTCCATCGCTGGCAGTTGTTAGGAATTTCCTAATAACTGAACCTTCATCTAACTCACCGGACCTGAATATGTTCTTCAAATGCTCATTGACAGTCGGGACCTGCACATCAAACAATTCAGCCATCCTTTTCTGAGTGAGCCAGATGTTCTCCTCATGCAAAAACGCTTCCACACGGACGTCGCCCTCAGGAGAGCTATAATAGGTTTTCCTACCGGTGTTGAGCGCGAAGCGCGATCACCGGTGGTGTAG
>JBBSWF010000126.1:0-27700 GCA_038046365.1 Nanobdellota archaeon | reverse complement strand
AATTACACCATCAAACCAAACTAAACCGGCATATTATTTTGCGGTAATCCCTAACTCAAGAAAATTCAAATTTCTTTCTGGACTTAATAGTTTTTAAATCTTCAGAAACGTCTAATAAAGAAAAAGAATCAATTTTAAGTTTTATGTTAAACTTGGTATTTTTTATTTCTTTTAGAGCGGCTCTTTGTTCTTTTTTCGATTTTAAATTTGCAAGAGTAATATGGGGTTTGTATGAAAAAGGTTTATCCCACTTTAATTTTAATTGGTGATACATCACATTCTTCATTTTATGAACTTTTTCTTTACCTTCGGTAACATCTAGAAAAATAAAATTACTTTTAGAAGGTGCTCTAATTTTTTCAAGTTTAATATTAAAGGGCGTAATCGACTTCAAAATAATATGGATTTGTTCGTTAGAAGGTTTTTTATCAAAATAGTATACAAGACCAATGTGTGGTTTTATGAAATTATATGAAGGATCATATTTTTTCCTAATTTCTTGAATTTGATTATTTTTTTCAATTTCAGAGAAAATTGCGATTGTATAATGCATAAGCAATAAGATAGTTTAGTGATTTATATATTTTCTTGAATCTGGGAATTTCACTTAACATGTTCTTTTTATTTGTTCATAGAATCTTGTGCATGCCAAAAGTGTTCTTTTCTCGACGAAAAGGTGGGCGAGCACATAATTTGTTTTGCTATCAATCGCATTGAGATCATAGCAATGTCGAGCGCCTATATGCACCACTTTTTCATCAAGATGGATTCATCCTTTGATTTTTGGTTGAACTTCCATGTGAAGCGGATTTTAAAAAAAGACTGTACTTTGTCTTCCACTGGCTGATTGTCCAACGTGAGACCTTCACGTTGTCATGTTGCCACAGGTGGTTCTTTACTTTTGCGAGACTTAACCCGTCTTCATGTTGATGTACTGCGCGTGCAATCACTTCAGGCCGATGACGCATCCGCTCAAAACCATCAGGTTCAACAAATTGCCGGTCGCATGATCGACAAAGAAAACTCTGTTTTGTTCGTACTTTTCTGCGTCGAAGCCCATTGCAGACCACCTTCGACGAATGGCAAAATATGCATGATTGACCCATCGGTATCACCTAATATTCTTGAGAAAGAAGGGTATAGTTATATCATTCGTTTAATAGACAGTGTCACGTCAACGGTGGTTTTAAATATGTAAACAATATTCACATTTGTTAACATGAGCTCTATCGTCGCCGCCAGGTTGGATGATTCCGAAGTCAAGGAGATCGCTGCGCTGGTCAAGTCCTCAGACTTGGACAGAGCAGCATTGCTGAAGAAGATTCTAAGGACAGGCATGGACCACTTCCGCCTTGACCTCTCTATGGAGAAGTATCGCAAGCGCGAGGTCTCATTGGGCAGGGCTGCCGAGATCGCGGGATTGTCTATTGTGGAGTTCCTGTCGAAGATGAAGCATTACGACGTGACGCTCAGCTACGATGTGGCGGAGTTTGAGAAGGACCTGCAGCCACTATAAGAGACCCGTCTACTATGAAAGCCGTCTCAAACACTTCCCCGTTGATCTTTCTCGCGAAGATCGACCGCCTCTCGATCCTGGAGTCTTTATTCAAGAAGCCTGTTCTTGTGCCAGTATCCGTCCTGGACGAGCTCAAGGCGGGCCTAAGGCCCGAGTTATCTAGGATTGAGAACGCAAATTCTCTTTTCAAGTTCGTCCCGGTCAAGGACGGGCTTCCAGGAGCGGATTTCCTCGGAAAAGGTGAGCAGCATGCTATGTTGCTGGCGAAGAAGACAGATTCAGATGTCATACTGCTCGACGACAAGTCAGCTAGGATCATCGCTGAGGCGCTGGGCTTGCGCGTCAGGGGGACGGCCGGGCTTCTTCTGGATGGACTCAGGGAGGGGTATCTCGAATACGAAACTTGGAGAACCTTAATCACTGACTTAGTGTCACGCCACGATTTCAGGATTTCTATAGAGTTATACGATCGGATGATGAAAGAAGCAGAGAAGTATAGATGAACCAGTAGTTTATTCGCGGATCATCTCAAGTTTACTCCCCAAGACGACTCGGCAAACTTCCCGATTTCTCACGCGATCGGTTTTCTTAGTCCCTCGGATCATAATTCAACACGTATGGCTCCAGAGACTCGTTGCCTGCTAATCTTTGCCAGAAGATCGCGATCAGAGGGTCTTGGGTCGCATTTGAAGCTATGTGGCCAGGGCTATGTTCGGGTACGCAGATATGGTAATCTTTCAAATAAAGGTGCCCATGTGTCATAAAGCCATCGCTGTATCCGTGCAGTTCAGTCCGTTTCGGCGGGCTCATGATCGAGTATAACTGCGGGGTCGAGTATGAGAGTTCACGCGTCTTGAGATTCGACGGGCTGAACCCGTCGTCTATCTTCTCTAATTCCGCGCAATGGTGTTTTAGTTCAAGATGGTACCATGAGGAAGTGGGTAGGTATCTTAGAAGTGCTGAACCCTCCCCGGATAGATCTATTAGAGTGGTCAACGGAGTCAGTTTTATCCTGTCGCGCCGGATTATCTGGCTGTCCTCGATTGTCGCAAGGATGGTCTCGACGTTGAAGCCCACTGAGAATGCCTCGAGTTTCTCGTCCTTGACAAGATCAACGACGACTTGGGCCAGGTCAGAGACCGAACCGAAGTATTCTGCTGTTGATGTTGGCGGATATTCCGGTGTTGTAGCGACTGTTTGAGGTTCCATTTGGGGATGGAGTCTGACGAGATTTAAAAGTTTGGTACACATATTTTGAGAAATATGTGGATTACAACGAGTGGACTATGATTGGATGCCAATTCATTCCCCAGGACGACTCGGCAAACTTCCCGCGGTTATCCTTCTTGTTTTCGGCACGAAATTCAGGATCCGTCCATCTCCAGTTATCTTCCCGCAGCCGATGAAGTCTTTGCCGTGCTTGATCAATACAAACCCTGACAATCCAGTCTCCTTCACCACCATCTCTCCTTTCATCCACTGCTCTGTCTCCGACCTGTCCAATTCGACTATGTTTTTCGTCGCGGATGGACCGATCATCTGCGCGCCTTCTATAGATAGCCGCAGGTCTCCTCCTTTGTATTCTCCGAAGTAGCATCCGATCGTGTTTATCCGGATATCAGATAATGGCACCCGCTCCATCCCTCTTGTGCCTAAGTAGATCTTCTCTTTCTGCGAGAGGAGCATCACGAGCTCTTCATTAGCCACGTTGCCAAATCCAAGGATCTTGTCCCACTTGACACCCCACGTCGACTCCATCAGCTCGATTATCGGCTTCTGGTCTTTCTTGCTAAGGACTTGCATCGTAGGGTTGAATCTGACCATTTCTTAAGCTCAACCGCGCCCCAATAAAAAGGTATAGATAGAGACCCGACTAATTGCCAGTCCAATGCATCTAAGCAGCCATCTTATACTCGACAGCCTGCTGTGTGTGAACATATCCTCTGTTGAGTATATCCTCCATTCTTCTCTTTAATTTAGAAATATTCATCCCATGCCACTCCACAAGGTCGGTCTTCATACAGGCTGTCTCGAGGCTGTCTGCCTTTCCTGTCGCGACCCATAGCCAATCTATCGAGCTTAGCGCCGCGCCGGTCCGCGTTGGCACGTATCCTCTGATGAGGACAGAGTGCTGTGATGGAAAATCAAGTGAGAGTGTCGGCAGCAGTGAGTCGCTCTCGAGCAGCCCGATCTCCGCGCAGGCGCGCTTTACCTCATTCACTCCTTGAGTGGCCAGGTCGTAGGCAGATCCGCCAAGGTCGTATCTGGTGAAGATGCAGCGTTTGTGTCCTGAGAATGCAGAGTTGAGCCCATCCTGCTGTTCTTTGGATAGTGGAGACCGGAGCGCAATGCTGATGTCATACCGGTCATAATTTGCCCAAGGGTTTCGGTTGGATCTCACCCTCACTTTGTTCTCTAATTGAGGTAGGCTTTCAAGTATCTCTGTCTTCTCGAAAGGGCTTGTTTCATACTCTGTCGGCCGTAGAGGGTTGGGCAGTCGCTCGCCGGGCCCGCTGTAGCTCTTCCTTATCCCGACGTCGATGCCGGCGATTTTCTGCGGCTCAATCGTTCCAAGCAGCGTCCCGATTATCATCGCGCAGGCTGTCGAGTCCTGTCCTGCATGGCGTGAGTCGCTCATCAGATAGTTGCATATCTCCATCCCTGATCTGGAGTTAGGGGCGGACAGGAATTGCGTCTTGGATAGCCTTCTTTCGATCGTCCCTGGAAGCAAATGAGGGGTGTAGGATGGAGTGTTATAGATGTGAGTCAGGTTCCATGCTGCCTCTTCCTTCGAGCTGCAGTCTATCACGGCGTCAGGAAATTTATCAGGCCCTCTCGTGAACGCTTCTTGCATAGGGATGGCGTTTATACCCCATCTTCTCGCCTCAACCAGGCGAGATTCAAGGTCGATGTGCCCAGTCAGGTAGACTTGTATGGGCCCGAACTCTTCTTTCATTATGAGTATCTCGCGGGTCTGGGGGTCATCTGGGCAGATGGAGTGCTTTCCAAGAGATACTTGCATGCCAAGAGAGGCTAGCAGCCTCGCCATCCGCACTCCTGTGGATTCCGCGCCGTTGATTAGTACGTTCAAGATTATCAGCCTCATATTTTATTGATCTTCTGCTGCCGACTTTCGCATCGACCTCAAAAAATCGTTTAAGTCAGCCGAAGCTGACATTAAACGATTTTGAAGTCTGCCTGAAGTGCCCAGGCAAAGTATGATGTTGTCATATGTTATTTCGCATTTATTTAAGTGTTATCATATACATTCATACTTATTTAGCAAACATTTATATATAACATCCATGAATCATACCAAGTATGAAAGAACGTATTACTATCACTATCGACTCGCCGCTGGTCGCTGACATCGACAAGACCGTGGACGGAATCACTGTCAAGAACCGCTCGCACGCAATCGAGCTTCTTATCAAGAAAGCCCTAGGAGGCGGCCTCCCCGATACAGTCGTGATCCTCTGTGGCGGCAAGGGCGTGCGCTTCCGTCCTATCACCTACGAGATCCCAAAAGTCATGCTTCCGATACAGGGAAAACCTATCCTCGAGCACATCGTAGAGCTCTTCAAGAAGTTTGGTGTGCACCAGGTATATCTCTCAGTCGGCTATCTAAAAGAGAAGATCAAGGATCACTTCGGAGACGGCCGCAGGTTTGGCCTCAAGATCGATTATCTCGAGGAGAACGAGCCTCTAGGCACGGCCGGACCGCTGCGTATGCTTGCAGACAAAGTAGACCGACCGTTCTATGTGGCCAATGGCGATGAACTCAAGGATGTTGATCTCGAGGAGATGTACAAGGCCCACATCGACAACCGTGGCCGCATAACGATCGCCTTGACTACTGTTGAGGATCCGTCTCAGTATGGCGTCGCGGACTTGTCAGGCTCGAAGATCATCCGTTTCATTGAGAAGCCTCCAAAGGGCCAGGCTCCAAGCAATCTTATCTCATCCGGATTGTACGTTCTTGATCCGTCAGTCATCAGCATGATCCCTGGTGACGGGTTCGCAATGCTTGAGACAGATGTGTTCCCAAAGGTCGCGGCTGAAGGCCGTCTTATCGGTTACCCGTTCTCAGGCCAGTGGTTCGACACAGGCAACATCGAGCGGTACGAGCGCGCGCTCAAGAATTGGAAGGGTATCACGCAGTGACTGCCTGATCTGATGTTACAGTCTGGTTTGATGCGACCGGTGTTACACGCGGAGATGCTGCCTTCTTTTTCAGGCAATCAGACGCGCAGTTTCTGATGTTCTCATGTTTTCCATCGCATTTCCCATCGCCGCAGCGGTCCCAGCATAGCCCTTTGATGCCTAGAAGCGGCTCTTTGGGGGCCATTATTGATAGTCCTTTGCAGCATTTTGGCGGGTCGCGCACGCTCGGTATCGATTCTCCCTTTTTTTTGCACGTCACGCAGTCTTCAGGGCAATTGAACGCGGATTCTTTCTTTGCGTCGCATTTGCCGTCACCGCATCTCTTTGTGCAGATGCCGCTTGCCGATCCGCTCGAGAAGATGCGTGGCTTGATGAGTTTTAATCCCGCGCAGCACTGTGGCGTGCCGGGGATGTTGACTGATGATTCTCCCTCTTTCTTGCACGGAGCGCAATCTTTAGGGCAGTTGGATTCAGACTCTGTCCCCGTGTCGCATACGCTGTTTCCGCATTTTGCGGAACATATCCCCTTCACGCCGACAAACGGGAACTTTTGGGGTTTTAGCAGCGTGAGCCCATTGCAGCAGTCAGGAGCGTTTGGCACAACAGGCACAGTCTCGCCTTCTTTCTTGCATGGCTTGCAGTCGCGCGGGCAATTGCACCGATTCTCACCGTTTTCGCAGACGCCATTTCCGCAAGCTGCGCATACCTGGGATCCGCCGACTAGCATCGCGCATTCACCTTTTTCCCCAGGGGATTTGTCGGTTATAGGCACAAGGCCTTTGCAGCATGATCCTGCGCCTAGCTTTTCACCAGACTTCTTGCAGGGCAGGTCTTTCTTGGCAGGCCCGCACTCGCCTCGGAGGAATTTCCAATCATCGCAGCTTGATCCGTCGGTGAAGACGCATATTCCGGATTGGCTGCCGTCTTGCGCGGTCTTGATCTCATTCTTGTATCCCTGCTCGGCGCAGTATGTCGCTGCGGGGTTCGCGATTGCAAAGGATATGGTCGCAAGTATGAGTGTCAGGATGCCGCAAGCCGCAAGGAGTGTTTTAGTCGCCATAACCGGCTACTGCCGAGTATCTGGAATAAAAATTTATGGCTTTCTGAAGAAGGTATTGATGATGTATCTCCTTCCAAACGCCTCATAAGACTTCAATCGATTCCCAGGACCGTTTGGGTAATCGATGGTGTTCGGACTCGGTTTATCGGGGTGTATCTTTTCACCATCGCCACGGGTGTTGGAATACATCACTCGGTCTACGATATCAGCGATCGTGCAATAAATCCCGATTGGCAGGCTCGCTACCGCGAGGGAAGTGCCCACGCTTGCCAAGACTAAGCTTCCGATGTCAGATACTGTTTCCTTCGCTTCTTGAAAGTGACCCATAAGAATTGGGAATCAAGGGTTGCTTAAATCTCTTTTTGCCTGCGAGGGAGTATACCGTTGGAGTATCATATCCCCCACACGGGGTTCTCTTTTCTCATTATCTCCGCGATCTCTTTCATAGTCTCTCGCTCGTCGGTGGACAATGTCTCCTTATACTCCTTGAGCTTGCGGAACTCCTCTTCAGTCAGGGATGAATACAGTATGTCCCCTTCATTCAATTGCCGCCCGATTATGATATGAGGCATCGAGATCGCCACCTGCTTGCCTTTCTCGGCTTTCTCGACAGTCTCTTTCTCGAGCTGGATGCTCTTTATGGATGTGAGCGCTTTGCCGTCCTTCTTCATCACTTGGGTGTTGCTTCGGACTGTTCCGGCTTGCACCTCGACCCCCACGACTGCAGGGTTGCTCTGCCTGAACACATAGCCTCTCAACAGCTCGAGCTTGAACGGCCGGGTCACAGTGTCAAGCTGCGCCGAGACCATCGCCTTGGTCTGTGCTTTCTTCCACGCGTCGTAGTCCTCGATTATCTTGTAGATTACTTCGCTGACTAGGACCTTTACCGCTCCTGGATCGACGTGCTCTTGCAGTTTCACGTTGAATCCAAGCACCACAGCCAGCAGAGGGTCGCCTTCGCGGTTTGCTTCAGCGTCGAGTATGTCTTTTTTGCTAATCGGGCCTATGCTTGCCCTCTTTATAGGTACTTGCGCATCGCGAAGCAGCGAGATCATGGCTTCAAGCGATCCCAAAGCGTCGGCTTTTATCACGACTCCGGTCTGGTCAGTCTCTATAACCACTGATTCGATCTGTGATTGTATACGTGCCTTCACGTCTTCAAGTGTCGCTTCCGCCCCGGCCGGCACGGCTTCGATAGGCATTCCGCTGATCACAGACTCTATATCTTTTGCCCCGATCTTTATCCCTGTGGCCGCGCAGGCTTCCTTGACCGGAGAGTACCTTGTCTTCTTCTCCCTCATCTCAGCTAGTGGCGCAGGCTCGAACAATGCCTTGACTTTTGTCACCACGGGCGCTTCAAGGCCACCGATCACTATAGTGTCATTCACTTTTAGAGTGCCATCATAGATTATTACATCGAGCGTCACACCAAGCCCTTTCTCTTCCTTGACTTCAAGCACCGTGCCTTTCGCGGGTCCGGCCACGTCGATCTTCAATGATTGCTCAAGATATCGTTGAGCGAGCCCCATCAGCACCATCAGCAGCTCAGGCATCCCTTCACCGGTCTTTGCCGATAATGGTACGATAGCGATAGTCTTGGTATAATCGTCGACGCGATCGAACCTCTCTGCGTTGAGCTGGAATTTCTCGTACAGCCGCCCGACTATCTCGTACATCTTCGTCTCAAAGTTGGTTGTCGTCGCAGGATCCTGTTTGCCAAGCGATGCAAGAAGCGGCTCTTTCAGCGATTTCCATCCGTGGATTAAGTCGATCTTGTTGGCTGCGATGACAAATGGCGTCTTTGATGCTCGCAGTATCTCGATGGCTTCTTCTGTCTGCGGCATGAATCCTTCGTTGATGTCTATGACGACGATCGCGATATCCGCCAAAGCGCCTCCTCGTTTGCGTAGGTTGGTGAAAGCCGCGTGCCCTGGCGTGTCGATGGCGAGTATCCCTGGGATCGTTATCTTGGTTTTTAGCTTGTCAAGGAGCGGCCCGCAGACTTTTCGAATCGATTCAAGCGGGATTATCGAGGCCCCTATCGCTTGTGTGATGGCCCCTGCTTCCCGAGTCACCACAGAAGTGCCTCTTATGTAATCTAGCAGGGACGATTTCCCGTGGTCTACATGTCCAACTACCGTTACAAGGACTTTTCTGAGCATCTTGGCCTACGGAACCCGCCTTTCCCTTTAAAATATTCTCTAAAAACCGCTCAAATCCCAACTACATGGCGAATTCCATATTTTATCACTTGGCAATGTTGACGATCACGCTAACTTTATAAATAAGATAGGATTCACACACAGTAGTAACACTAATGAACCATTAGTGGGGGATGAAAAAAATGAACAAGATTTTGATGACCTTGTTGCTTTCGCTCATGGTCTTATCGGCTGCCCTGCCGGCTCACGCCGCGTCGCTTCCGATGACTGTCGAGAGCTTCAAGTTGGACGGGATCGACCTGACAGAGAACGCTGTCAACCGCCTCGATCTCCAAAGAGACCGTGCATATACGGCTGAACTCAGGTTCACGCCGACAGACTTCGTCAAGAACGCTCAAGTCCGCGTGTTCGCATCCGGCTTCGAGTATTCTGACGTGTCGCCAATCGAAGACACTTCAAAGATCTTCGATGCTGACGCCAACGTGACATACGTGAAGCATTTCACGCTCAAGCTCACAGACCAGGTCCAAGAAGACGACTACAAGATACGTATTATCTTCTCGGACAGGTACAACAACGAGCTTGTTAAGACATACAACGTCAAGATCGATGTGCAGCGCCACTTGCTCAAAGTCGTTGATGTCGTGTTCTACCCAGCTGACGCAGTCCAGGCCGGCAACGCGCTCCTTAGCACTGTTCGCATCGAGAACCAGGGAGAGAAAGTCGAGGACGACGTCAGAGTCGAAGTCTCGATCCCCGCCCTTGGAGTCTCAGGAGTGGACTACATCGACCAGATCAAGAACAACGGCAACCAGGAGAAGGGCACTGAGGAGATCTTCCTCAGGATACCTGACTGCGCAAAACCCGGCAGGTATGAAGTCATGATAAAGGCCTGGTACAACCAGCTCCATGACGTCAGCGCCGCCAAGGGAACGATCGAAGTTCTTGAGAACCCGATCTGCGCCCAGAAGGCCCAGCCTGCCCGCACAGTCCCTGAGACAGTCGTGATCTACAAGTCCGACGCTCAGAACGGCTCCAAGACAGCTGCACAGACTGCCACGACACAGGCGGCCCAAAAGACCGCCGAGCCAGTCAAGGCAGACACAGTCTCTACCGGTTCGACCTTCGAGAAGATCCGGGACGCCCTTGAGGTGACCCTGCTTGTGCTAATCGCATTGCTAGTCGTCATCGCAGCCGTCCTTGCCTTCCGCGGCCTGAACAAGGAAAACGACAGCCTTTGATTAAGGGATTTATTTTTCATCCCCCTCTTATTTTTTTGTCATCATCCGCGATATTCCATCACCATCTTCCTTATCCGTGGAGGATATCTTTTCAGATATTCTGTCAGCCGCCGGGGATCTATCCGTCTGTTGATCCGCTTCATCGTTTCCGGGTCTATTCTTTGCCGGAACACTATCATATCAATGAGCGTCTTTTCTATGTCTGAGTAAGGCAGATAGAAGTCTCCTTCCTGCATGAGCTCATATCCGAATATTCGTTCGCTTCCGGTCCGCCTCACAAGGACGTTGCCCCCCATGACATCCCTCACTCCGCTCCTGGCTTTCTTTGCCGAGATGATAATTGGTATCGTCTCTTGTTCCCACAGGTTATGCGCGCTAAGGGCGGACTGCAGTCCGAGGTACGCCGGCTTGAAGCAGAAGACCGCGAGGCTGTTGTCATCATGTCTTGTGTAGCATCCTTTTGCGAGCTTCTTTATCTTCCCCTGTCTCAGCAGGTTGGAGACTAACAGTTTCGCGTACCTGCCGGTCCGGCCGCTCTTGTCTTTGCTCTCTACTATCCGTTCGATCGTTCTAAAATCCACGACCGGGCTCTTCTCGAACAGCCGGTTTATCGAGTCTATGTGTTTGTGTTTTCCCATTTTCGCTTGTTCTCCGGTTTTCTCTCGGATTCCCGTTTTCTCTGGATATATTCTATCATCTCCTTAGAGGTGGGTGTTATTCCCTCAAGTATGATTGCCTTGAGGTCTTCTTCGTCCAGGGGAGATTGGTAGGAAGTGATCAGTTTTCCGATTCCCCGTTTGACAGATGGGCCATCTTTGACAAGCTTGATGAGGAAGAAGATATCGTACAGGTCTCTTATCTTGCGTCTCTTGATATAGGTTTCGACCTTCTCCATCACGAACTCTTCAGGAGTGAGGCTGTATACGCTGATGATATTTCCGTCCGCAGTCTCGTAGTCTACTATATGGCCCTCGGTTTTTTGATAGGTCGCTTCGAGTCTTACTGCCTCCCTATCCATCTCGAACTCGGAATATACGCTGTTCGCGGAGATCTTCTTCTTGATCGCCAGCAGTCCCCTTTTTTCGATATTCTCGAAGAGTTTCCTTATCTTGTCGGGTTCGTCGGGCAGGTAGAAATCGAGATCCTCGGAGAACCTCTTCCCCAAGTAGCATCGCCAGATGGCTGTTCCCCCATGGAACACCGCCCGGCTGAATATTTTATAGACCTCCTCGACTATGATGTCCTGCGCCTGGGCGATCTTCCTGTGCGCGCTTTTCTTGATTCTCAGCGAGAGAGGTATCATTATCAGATTAACAAAGGTTATAGATATATATAACTTTCGTTGACACATAACCCAGATACGTGTCTGATCAATTATCTATAAACCGGATGATAAAAGGATACTGTCGTGTCTTCTGGCCCTGAATGGATATCGATTGGGGCTTTCAGCAATTTCGCAACAAGCTTGACAAAGGGTAGGCCGAAATGGTAAGAAGATAAGTTCAGCAGCTCTCCTAATGGCGCATCTTCCGGAAATTCCCGACCGGAATTTTTCACTCGGATAGCGAAGAACTCACTGAAGTCCTTTGCGCCGTCAGGGATATACACGGTCTTAGCTGGAAATCCGGAGTAGGATTCTACGGTCAAATTGATCTTTGTGTCTTGAAGTTTTTTGCCACAAGAGATCTGAGCGTTTAAGCTGTTTTTTGCCAGATTGTAGATCATAGAGTAGACTATGGGGTTAAAGGTCAATAATTCCTCGTCGACAGATGGATCTATGGAAGAATCGATATTTGGGATTCCTAATACACTGGCGATTATGCGAGGAAGATCCCCGAATTTTGGGCTTAGATAAGGATTTGTGTCGGTTTCAATGTATGGCCCGACGACTATTTCATCACAGAATGCTAATTGGATCAATGTGAGTTGGGTGGATTTCAGATGGAATGCCAATTCTCTGATATTACCTGGAACAGTGGCCCCCAGAAGGCTTTCGAGGATACCTTGTGTGTCATGTCCAGGTAACCTACGGAGTTCTTTCCTTTCCTGGATTGTTAACGGGTTCTTTATGACCAGATCATTTTTCATTGTTGTTGTCACTAGGTCTATATGGATTGAAGGTGGATTATAAACGCTCCGGATTGGAGTGTTGACTATGATTTTTGTATCGTGAGCGCAAATGCGCGAACGAGCAAAAATCGAGCAAAAATCCCCACAACGTTTTTAACGTCGACTTTGTTTCGTCCTCTCCATGCTCCCCGATAAAGAGATCAAAGCGATCTACCGCCCTAAGTTCTGGGCTGAGCCGGATAAATTCTATGCTACTGCTGTGCTCAAGAGCGAGGGTTTCCATCGCAACATCTGCAAGGAGTGCAAGAAGCCATTCTGGAATCTGGATTCCAAGCGGACGGTCTGCGGAGACCCATCCTGCTCCCCCGGGGAATCATTTGCCTTCATCGGCAAGACCCCGGCCAAGCGCGCTCTCTCCTACGTCGACACATGGAAGGAGTTCTCCAAGATGTTCAAGTCATTCGGCTACACCCCGGTCAAGCGTTACCCTGTCGTCTCCAGATGGAACCCGACGATGGAGTACACCAACGCGTCTATCGCCGCATTCCAGCCTTTTGTGATCTCAGGCGAAGTCGCCCCGCCAGCCAATCCATTGGTCATCCCTCAGTTCTGCATGCGCTTTGGCGACATCGACAATGTGGGCATCACTCAGTCTCACATGACTGGTTTTGTTATGATCGGTCAGCATATGTTCGTGCCGCCGCAGAAGTGGGATCAGAACAAGGTCTTCCGTGACATTTTCTCGTGGCTCAAGGACGGCATCAAGGTCCCGCCTGAAGAGATCACTTTCCATGAGGATGCCTGGGCCGGCGGGGGCAATCTGGGTTGCTGCATGGAGTTCTTCTCAAGGGGTTGCGAGATAGGAAACCAAGTCTATATGCTCTATGAACAGACTAACACCGGCGTGGAAGAGCTCAAACTCAAAGTCCTTGACATGGGCATGGGTATGGAGCGCAGCGCCTGGTTCAGCCAGGGCTCGAACACTATCTATGAAGCCACATTCCCGGACACGCTAAGCAAACTCCTCAAGAAGACAGGCGTCAAGTATGACAAAGACTTGATGCGCAAGTTCGTGCCGCATGCCGGCCGCCTAAACGTCGATGAAGTCGCGGACATGCAGGCTGCCTGGGAAGATGTTGCTAAGCGCGTCGGCGTCTCAGTCAAGGAGCTCAAGGAAGCCATCCTTCCGATGTCAGGCATCTTCTCTGTCGCTGAGCACTCAAGATCCCTTCTCTTCGCTCTCAACGACGGCGCCCTTCCATCAAACGTTGGCGGCGGCTACAATCTGCGCATCTTAGCTCGACGCGCCCTTTCATTCATCGAGCATTACAAATGGAATGTAACGATTCCCGAAGTCTGCCGCTGGCACGCTGCTGAGTTAAAGCCCATCTTCCCTGAACTCTCCGAGCATCTCGATGACGTCCAGAAGATACTAGACGTGGAAAAGGCCAAATATGAAGCAGGCCGCCAGAAATCCCGCCAGATCGTCGAGCGCATCGCGAATGAGGATGTCACCGCCGACAAGCTTGTCGAGCTTTACGATTCACATGGCATCGCTCCCGAGTTGATAGAAGAGGAAGCAAAGAAGAAAGGCCGCACAATCAAGATCCCGGATAACTTCTATGCCCTTGTCTCTGCCAAGCATGAAGGTGAGAAGAAGGAATTGATGGATGTCGGTGAGAAGCTGCCATTGGAAGGCGTCCCGGACTCGAAGCAGCTTTACTGGGATGACTGGAAGAAGGATTCATTCAAGGCAAAAGTCATAAAGATCATCGGAAAGCACGTCCTGCTGGACCTGACTTACTTCTATCCGACTTCAGGAGGTCAGGAGTTTGACTTCGGGACCATAAAGAGCGGATCCCACCAATACAACATCGTCGACATATTCAAGCAAGGGCCTCACATAGTCCACCTGCTCGATAAAGAACCTGAATTTTTCGAGGGCCAGGAAGTCGAGTGCAAGATAGACAAAGAGCGCAGGATGCAGCTAACTCAACATCATACTGCCACTCACATCCTCAACGCAGCGGCGAGAAGGATTCTTGGCAACCACATCAATCAGGCCGGCGCGAAGAAGTCTGTCGACAAGGCGCACCTGGATATCACCCATTACGAGTCATTGACTGATGACCAGCTCCACAAGATCGAGGATGAAGCCAACAAGATAATCAAGGAGGACATCCCGGTCCACAAATCGTTAGTTCCAAGGGACAAAGCCGAGAAAGAGTATGGCATGGCGATCTATCAGGGTGGAGCGGTCCCTGGAAAAGCGATCCGCATCGTAGCCATCCCTGAAGTCGACGTTGAAGCTTGCGGTGGCACTCACTTGGACAGCACCAAGGAAGCTCAGGAGATAAAGATCCTAAAGTCTCAGAAGATCCAAGATGGTGTCGTCCGTCTCACGTTCGTCGCAGGACCTGCCGCGAAGAAGATAAAGAAGGAGGCTTCAGGCGCTCTCGATGAAGTGGCTGCCTCGCTTGGATGCACCCCAAAGCAGGTTCCTGGCCGCTGCGCTGAGCTGTTCGACAAGTGGAAGTCAGCGGGCAAGGCTGCCAAGAAAGGCCAGCCCCTCACAGCAAAGGACGTCGTCCTCGCCTCGACTGAGGAGACCGATGTGGACATCCTTCACACTGCCGCGCAGATTCTCAAGACCCAGCCTGAGCATATGATCAAGACTATCCAGAGGTTCCAGAAGGATATCAAAGGTTGGATCAAGTGAAGCGGTCTGGTTATTGGGTCGATGGATTTCTTACCTGACTGTTACAAGATAACCTTTACAGGATAGAATTCTATTTTAAATGGTTTTGTCCTCGCCAGGCTATGTTCGTCTCGACTCAAGAGGAGGTAGCCCGTATCCTCCTTGATACCGGCGCTGTTACATTGAGTCCGGATAAGCCGTACCGTTTCGCGTCGGGGATATTGGGCCCCATATATTGTGATAATCGGGTCTTGCTCTCATTCCCGGCTCAAAGATCGATCGTCAGGGATCATTTCATCGCCAAGATAAGGGCCGCAGGCATCGATCCTGACGCTGTGTGCGGGATCGCTACCGCGGGGATCTCATGGGCTGCTTTGATCGCCGAGGGGCTTGGCAAGCCGATGGCTTATGTCCGGGCAGAGAAGAAGAGTCATGGCAAAGAGAACAAGATTGAAGGCCGTCTTAAAGCAGGCGATAAAGTGTTAGTTGTAGAGGATCTTGTTTCAACTGGGGGGTCTAGCCTTGCAGGTGTGCAAGGAGTCCGGGAGGCAGGTTGTGTCGTGCCTGCTTGCGCCGCGATATTTTGGTATGAGACTGAGATCGCAAAGGATGCTTTCAAGCAAGCTGATTGTGATCTGTTGACACTCACTTCATTTTCCTGCTTGGTGAATCAAGCTCGTAACACTGGGGTAATCGATGATGCCAAGGTCAGATTGTTGATGGATTGGGCGTCTGATCCAAAAGGTTGGGGAGCCAAGCACGGGTTTGAGTGAATATGCCTAAAGACCGTTCGATCTACAAGGTTGACTCGAATGATTCCAGAAGGGTCATCATATATCTGCCAGGCATAGTCTACGCGTCCCAGTATGTGATATCGCCTCATTCTCAAGGCTCAATAGGGGTCAGAAACAGTTGTATCGATCCCGAATACAGTGTGCTGGATGTTGTCGATCCTATCGTTTCTCCATGGAGGGAGCATTCTGATGGGTTGATCGTGATAGACGGCCATCATCGGTTGGCTGAGGCTGCTCGTAGAAGGATTGGAATTGAGGCTCGTCTGGTCAGGTGTACAGAGGATCTTGATTTTGTTCCAGACGTTTGCTTCCACAATCTCTCAAGAGATTATATCGCATCCACTATGCTGCAACTGAATTATCATAGGGGTATGACTCTTGGGGGCGGTGTGGACTTGGTTGGTGATCTTGTCTAAATGGAGGTTTGATGATGGCAAAGACATTTGTTGAGAAGCTCAGGGTTTCAGCGGATGATTCCGGCAGTATAATCTGTTTCGGGATGGACCCGACAGAGGCAGTATTTAGCGCTCTTGAGCGGCCGCATGACGCCTCCGGATATCCGTCTGTTTTCGTGAAGTTCTTCGATGAGATATTAGTTAAGATGGCTGATATGAATGTATGGCCTGGGGCTTTCAAGCCAAATGACGCTTACTGGGCGAAGTTCGATGGCCATCTCCATGGCGAGAATCACGGCAGGCGGGCTCTTGGCGAGGTTATCAACATAATACGCAGGAAGCGACAGGGCGCCCCGGTCATAATCGATGCCAAGAGGGCTGATATTGGAGCGACAAGCGAGTGTTATGCTGAGGAATTTGCCGGCTGGCGGCAAGGCGACGCGTCTTTTGGTTGGTGCGTCGATGCGATTACTATCAATCCGTATCTGGGTTCTGACGGTGTCGAGCCGTTTTTCAAGCGGCTGGGCGCTTATGTCCTTGACAGGACATCGAATCCTAGCGCTTGCGAGCTGCAGAATCTTGTGCCATCTCATAGGTTGGTGGTTGGCAAGGATGGAGCAAGGAGTCTCCAGGAGCTAAAAGTCAAGGAGCCGCTCTATCTCCATGAGGCTAGGCAGATTGTGGAGTGGGCTAAGAAGTTTCCTGGCAATGTCGGCGCTGTCGTCGGAGCAACCGCCCTAGATGAGCTTGAGGACATATCACGGGTCTATGTCGAGTCAGGATTGGACATTCCTCTTTTGATTCCAGGCGTCGGAAAGCAGGGCGGTTCTGCCAAGGATGTCGTTGATCGCTTGCGAAAAGCTGGTTACGATCTGTCAATCGTCCGTATCAACCTCTCGAGCGGACTCAGTTACGCTTTCGAGAAGGAACCGGGAGATTCTGGAAAGAAAGACTTCGCCGGCGCGTCTGTCCGTGCATTGAAGAGGCTAAATGATGAGGTGGGGTACAGACCATGATCGACACCCACGTCCACTGCCGCGATGGGGAACAATCCTATAAGGAGACCATCCCCCATGCTCTCTCTGTGGCTGACCGCGCTGGATACACTATGATAATGGACATCCCTAATCTGAAGGTGCCGGTCACTGGAAGGGAAGGGGCTTTGCGACGGCTCGATATCGCTGAGAAAGCTAAGTCGAACGTGATCTACGGGATGTATCTCATCCTGACAAAGGATCCAGCCCAGATAAAAGAAGCCGTCGCAGCCTACAACGAGTTGAAGTATCGCCAGGGCTGCAGGACTTTCGTCGCGGGATTGAAATTATTCGCTGGCCAGTCCACTGGCGATTCAGGGATCGTCGAGCCTAGTGATCAGTTCAAGGTCTATCAGTGCGTGTCTGGCGAGGGGTTCGACGGCGTCACGCTGGTTCATTGCGAGATGGAGTCTGATTTCGCCAAGGAAGCTTGGGATCATAATGAACCTATCACTCACGCTTACGCGAGGCCTTGGAAATCCGAGGTGAGTTCAGTCAATGCTCAGATAATAAACAGCGTCAGGGCCGGCTATACTGGCCGCCTCCACATCGCCCATGTTTCTGTGCCGAGGGCATTGGATCTAGTCGAGATGGCTCATAGTATGGGTGTCAGGATCGCTGCCGAGATCACTCCGCATCATCGGCTTTTTGACCTGTCTGTTATGTCAAGGCCAGACGGTCTCAATTATAAGATGAATCCGCCATTGAGGTCCAAGGAGATGGCATATGGCCTGCATCAGTTCCTAGTTGATGAGAGGATGGACTACGTTTGGATCGCGTCTGACCATGCCCCTCACACTCTCAAAGAGAAGATGGAGCCGCCTCATGATTCAGGCATTCCAGGGTTGTATTTCATACCCAAGTTCGCAAGGATCCTTGAGAAGATGGGTGTCAGCAAAAAGCGCGTGGAGGATCTGACTTTCAACAACGCTGCAAAGGCATTTGGCCTCACCGGCCTAAAGCCAAGGAGAGTCGTTGTGCTTGAAGAGACCTTGAAGAAGCTTGCCGCGGAGTACGAGTTCGATCCGTATCATGAGTTCTGGACGATGCGTTGAGTCTGGACGATTGCAAGATTTTGTCCAATCGGATTCAATTGTCCGCGCCGCAGTAGTGTCACTCTGCTCCGCAGAGATTCCTCCTCAGATCCATTCCAGCGAGTTCATAGTTTATCTTCGGGATGCAGTACATATCTTTGACCACTGCTGTGGCCATCCCGACAAGGCTCGCTCCTGCGTCGAGCAGCTCACGCACTTTCTGCGCCGAGTCCACTCCGCCTGTCGCGATGATAGGGATACCTATTGGCGCGGCCAGTTTCACCATCTCAAGTGTCCGTGGATATAATGCCGGTCCGCTCATTCCTCCTGCTCCGACTGATATCGCCCCTTCAGGCAGTCCCGCCTCTGCGCAGGTCTTGCGTTGTGTGTTGCCGAGGTTGATTGCGGTCCGCGGGAATCCTGCGATGAGTCTTCCGTAATCCATCAATGTGGTGTTGTCCACATCAGGCGATAGTTTGACTGCTATGACCTCGTCAGTCTTGATTCTCATGTGTTTCAGTAGCGCGGCAAGGATTCCTGGATTCTTCTGCAATGTCCGCCCGTAGGGGGTGTTAGGGCATCCTATGCTCAGTTCAAGGTAATAGCGAGGAGTGCCTCCCGCGGATAGGTGTCGGTTGGCGATGTCGAAGTTGGTGTAGTATTCCTCTTCTGAATTTCCGGCGAGGCTGATGCCTATCGGTCTTCCGTGCCTTCCCAGGTTCACCCTGTCGTGTTCAGCGATCGACGTGTGTATCCCCGGGGACGGCCACCCCATCGCGTTTATCAGTCCGTCGTGCCCGCTATATCCGCATTCCTGGAGTCGTGGCCGTTTGTTGCCCGTTCTTACGTCTTTAAGCCAGGTCTTCTCTACCGCGCCGCCAAGCCCTAGTTGCATCCAGATGTCGATGATTTCTGGGTCTTCTTTGAATGATGATAACGTCAATGGCGATGGGAACCACAGGTCATACAGCTTCGCCCCGATCCCCTCCGGTATCTTGAATGAGTAAGTCCAATTTGGCAGTCTCTTCAGCCATCTGTCTCCTATCTCGACCACTTCTTCTAGGTCTCGCGGCCGGCTTTCAGCGTCTTGGTTCTTGTAGACTTGATTGATGACGTGTCGTCGGGTTGCGCGATAGAGTATTGATAGGATTTCGGCTTTCATGCCGTGCGCGAGATTAGAAGGGTAATTAATGGTTTCTGGGGGATTGCCCGATTAGGAGACCGAAGATTATCACGCCATATTCACGCCACAATCGCGCCATACTCACGCCATGCCGATGGCGCGATTAGGTTTGTTTATAGACGAGAAACGCCGATTATTCGCGCCATGATCACGCCATATTCGCGCCATAGTTTTGGCGTGATTATTGTTTTATTGACGAGAAGATCAGTGTCTAATCGCGCCATTTATCGCGCCATCGCGCATATGCGAGCCTGAGAAGCCATTATGCCATAAACAGTATCCTTATCGAGAGAAGGACCAGCGCCACTCCGGTTATCAGTCTCATCAGCCCGCGGTTCCGTTGCCTGAATGCTTCAAGCCGTTCGGTCGAGGTCCCTCTGGCAGAAGTGTATAGTATCACCAGGAGAGGCAGGATGAATATCAGATTGTATCTGATCAGCCATAACACGTTGTCTGAGGGGTTCTTTGACAAGGATAATACCATGAGGGCGCACACATACACCGCCCCGGCATAGACTATCTCGAAGAACGTCACGAATATGCCAAGCCAGAAGCTTGAGCTGTATCTTTGAGCGACGCGCTGGGCATACATCTTGATCCGCTCATTGTCGCGAGGGGATAATTTCGGACTCCATCCTTTCTCGTTCCAGAAGTAGTCCTTTATCTCGAACAGCCCTCCAAATAGGAACACTGTGGCTGCGATCCTGTAGGACCAACTAGACAGCGCGCTTATCCGGGTTATGCCTTCAAGCAGGAGCACTCCAGCGGATAGATAGGCTAGGAACACGGCGAGTATGAAAGTCAGCCCGTGCATCAGCATCGAGAACCCTGATTTCGTCCGGGCAGACAAGTAAGCGAACAGGAATATAAGCACGCCGAACGGGGCGGGGTTTAAGCTGTCCACTAGCGCCGCAGCGAGCGTTACCAATCCGTTGAGGTCTACCATTTGATGTCAGTTGAGGACTCCCCAGGCGGGTTTATAATAGTTTCGTCAGGATTTATAATAGATATCGTCGATAGAAACTGTTTGGAAGGTATTTGGGTGATGACCTGCCCTCATCGCTTCTGGAACAGCTTCTCAAGCGCGTCCATCGTAAACAACACTATAGCCTCAGCTTGCGCCTTGCTCGGATTGAACGCTTCCTGCTTTTTATGCACTGAGAACACGCGCACCTGATTGATCAGATGAATCTGTTGGGTCAGCCCCGGATCAAAAGAAACGTTCTTCTCGACCAATTTCGCGATCAAGTTCCCTAACCCAATCCCCGGATTCTTCTCCAGAGCGTCCTGCCCAGTCACGTCGAAATACTTCCGGTGCAGCGCAGTCTCTAATATCCGCCCGCACAATATCGTCGCGCTCCTGTAGCATCCAGATGACATGCATTTCTCAGTCTCGCGTATATCAGCTAGCACGTCCTCTCTGATGTCTTCAGGGATATGTGGCACTTTGATCGAAGTCATCCTCGGCGTCGGATCGATCAATCTGGAACACAATGACACCATCCGTCTTGCAGACGAGATAGATCCGTCGATATCAGACAGGTCCAGGTCCATCGCTAAAGATTGCACTTCCCCGACGCCGCGCTTGTTCTCAGGCAGGTGCGCTATCTTGGACAGCTCCATAGCCCCAGCCAGTACATTGTTCAGCTGGGACTCGAGGAGTTTGGATCTGTGCTCCTGTTTTATCTTATTGAAGTCGAAGATGGCGGATGTTTTCGATTTTGGAGAGGACCCCTTTTTCGGAGGAGGCGCATCTGCCTGAAGCTCCCGCCGGGATTGGTCCAACAGATCGACAAGCCTCTCGATGTTCTTTTTGAGCGAGTCTATCATGTCAGTCTCCAGGTCCTATCACTGCGGCGCCCACACATTAGCCAAGCCTGGCAGCAGCGTCACGGCTTGAGTGTGCCACAAGAGATACACTCCAAGCGACGCGGTCACTGCGCCCGCGGCCATCCTTATCAGCAGGCGGTGCTTTGCCTTGAAGGCCTCGGCGCCAGGTATCGACAGCACACCGTACCAAACGGCGAATATTATCAAGTAAGGCACAAACAGTATAGCTAGGTATATCAATAGATATAACTCAACGAGCTGTCCTGGGCGGACCGAGAGCGCTTCAGTCAGCAATGGATAAGGACCTCTCGCGCATGGGGTCTGCAGGATGCTGGCGAGGAAAGCGAAGGCGGGGAGTGTTGATCTTCTCAGCCACATGGCGATCTTGGAAGACAGTTCAGTGTGCAATGGCTCTATCTTGAGCAGTTCATGTTTGTAGATCTCGATCAGTCCAGCGATAAGAAGCAGTATTCCGACTAAGAATTCTGCCATCTTGGGCGTGACTATAGATTGAAGTCCTGCGAACGCTCCGTATGCTCCGATCGCCACACCTATAAAAGACAGCGCGATGGTCCAGGTCGCGACCCTTGCCATCTGCCTCTTGTCTCTTACAAATAGCGCTAGCACTGCGATGTAGACCCCAATCATCGCTGGCTGGCACAGGCTAAGTGAGTCAGACAATGCGCCCGCTGCCACAGTCGTCAGGCTAAATGATAGGTTTGCCATCGTTATAGGTTGACATGCCTACATTATATGAGTTTTGATTTCTCGAATGGGTTCATACCCCGATGCTCTGCATCGGATCGGCTTACCCATTCGAGATTGACGTCCTCCCAGGCCTAAAGGCTTGGGAGGACGTCAATTCATTTCGGTTTGGAGGTCAGGAGAGGCGAATCTGTCTAGTCTTGGTTGTCTTCTGCGCAGGTCTAGCAGCTTGCTACGGCGCAGTAGCCCGCTGATGTCTATCCCGAATGTTTTCTTCACTTTGGCGCTCGCGAAGCACAGCATCAGATTCTCATCAGAGAACATTATCGGCGATGTTGCCATGGAATTCCTTGTCGCTTCTCTCACGACCCATACTCCAAGCGGCATCGAGTAATCTTCTGTCACGAACCGTAGCGCCAGAACGCTGCCCTTTCTCTTCATCCCGATCAGTCTCTCGACCACACCGATCCTGCATGCATAATACCCGCCGACGGTGTCTGATGCGTAATCTTTCCTTCCGTACGGCCCTTCATAGTCTGTCCAGCTCTCGATCTCTTCAGGACCCCTGCCAAGGTTTGGCTTTACCATAGTTTCGAAGAGCTCATAGCTCCACGGCCCAGGAAAGCATAGTATGAGATAGTGGTTTCCGAGATAGCCCCCATAGAAAGCCGAGCAGTCTGTCTCTGGTAAGTCCCCTAATTCTCCGATCATCCTCTTCCCGATTATGTCGTCGCTTGCTGTGATGCTCCACCTGGTCGGGACTGGTCTCCGCTGCGCTTTCGCTCCAAGAGTCCCGACTGACAGCATCTTCATGATGTGGTTTTCGTCAAATCCTTTGTTGAAGAGGTACCACGCGGCGTCTGCGGCTTTCCAGTCGGTGTCTGACACCACCTTCTCGACTTTTGAGGAGACTGTAGGATTCGAGTTTAGATTGATCGAAGATGCTATCGCAGCAGGCCCGTTGGGAGAAGCGTGCGTGTCCATGTGCAGTGCAAGGCCTGGCCGGTCTTTGAGTTTTATCTCGACGTCTGCAGGCCTGCTTGCCATCCCAACCTCTTGCGCGACAGCCACAAATCTTGATGGGTTGCGCACGTTGCTTGTGAACCTGGCGTTGATGAGCGAACTCCGCACCTCGACCACATCCCCGACCCCATAGCCCAGCGCGGCCCATTTCCGGGGAGCATCTAATTCATCAGCGTCGCGTGGAGGTGTCGGAGTGCTCAATATCCCGACATTTACGTGAGGATATCCGTATCGTCCGACGAACGGCGCTGGCGCTGGGCCAGAATAATCTTTCAACCTAGCTAGAGGCTGCATCTTCGCGAACGATTCATACCGGATCCTTTTCGGGCAGTAGGTTCTTGTGCAGCCTTCATGGCTCTTTGCCCCGCATAGTGAGCAGTCCCCCATAAGGGCAAGCGTGGGACAACACAGTTATAAAGGATGACCTGATTCGAGTTTATATGCTCGATGAGAAGAGGACGCAGCAGGTAAAGGAGATCCTGGAGTCTTGCCAGAGGCCGCTGTTCTTCTTCCATGATGACCCTGATGGCGCGGCTTCATTCATCCAGCTGTACCGTTTTAAGGGTGATGGCAAAGGAGTCATCGTAAAGACCGGTCCGAGGCTCACATCAGACTTCATCCGCAGGATCCAGGAGTATGGATCTGACAAGGTATTCATTCTCGATCTAGCTCTTGTCGATGACGAGTTCATCGAAGGAGCTAAGACACCTATTGTGTGGATTGATCATCACGGTGTGGAGGATGCAAGAGGAACAACTTACATCAATCCTATGGCTTGGGGGCAGAATACTCCGCCGTCGTATATGTGTTACCAGGTCTCTGGCAAGAAAGACCCATGGCTCTCGTTGATAGGTTGCGTGAGCGACTGGTTCATGCCGCCAGAGGATCTGCTCAACAGCTTTAAGGCAAAGTATCCAGGCATCATCGACAAGGATTACCCTAACCCAGAGGACTTGATGTTCAAGACGAAAGTCGGCGATCTGGTCAACATGATGGCTTTCAATCTCAAGGGTAAGTCCACTGACGCGATGTCTGCTGTGAAGGTCTTCTGCCGACTCGATGGACCGATGGAGCTACTCGACGAGTCTTCTCCTCAGGCAAGATGGATAACTCGGCGATACCGGACTGTGAAGGCGGTCTATGATGAGATAAGGAAAGACGCTATAGCTGTCCTTGAGAAGCACAAGGGGCCGCTTGCCCATTTCATCTCTCACAAGGACCGTTTCGCAGTCACCAAGGATTTGTCTAATGAGTTGTCATACTTGTTCCAGGATAAAGTCTTAGTCATAGCTAGGGAGAAGAACGACGAGCTCAAGCTCAGCATAAGGTCATCTCGCAAGGGTCCTGCGATAGACAAAGCCCTTGAAAAAGCCATAGTCGGTCTTGAGGCGCACGGTGGAGGTCACGAGCATGCCTGCGGCGCGTCTGTCAAGAAAGAGGATTTTGACACATTCTTGAATAGTTTTAGGGAAGCGTTGGGGTTTAAGTGAACATTAACTGGAAAGAGGTGTCACTTTTCGATGGACCGGATTATCTTGCCATCACGCAAGCAGATCGCCTTATGCGCTTTTCTTGCCAGATAGGGCTCATGGGTTACCATCACCACAGTCTGTCCTTGTTCCCGGTTTAGCTTAGAGAATAATCCGACTATGGCATTGGCTGTTCTTGTGTCGAGCGCGGCAGTTGGCTCATCTGCGAATATGACTTTTGGCTTGTTCATCAATGCGCGCGCGATAGCCACTCGTTGTAATTCCCCGCCGGATAGCTGCGTGGGGGTGTGGTCTATCCGATCGGCTAATCCAGCCATCGAGAGCAATTCTTCCGCTCTTGCCTTTGATTCTAGTCTCGATAGGCCAAGAAGCAGGCCAGGTATCATGACGTTCTCGCTTGCGCTCAAGTCGTCGAGCAGGCTGAAGAATTGGAATACATAGCCTGATTTTTTTAGGCGGGTTTCTGCAGCCTCGTTTATTGTGAGGGACTTGGTGTCTTTGCCATCGAATACCACTGAGCCTTTGGTAGGGAAGTCTATTAGCCCAAGAAGGTGCATCAGGGTGCTCTTTCCAGATCCGGATGGCCCGGTTATTGCGATGAAGTCTCCGTCATTTATTCTAAGATTGACGCCGCGGATGGCATGGACTGTCCTTTCTCCTTGGTAGTATTCCTTTTTAACGTTCTTTGCAATGATCATCTTACTCCCCTCTTATGTATTTGAGTATCTCCTGTTGGGCGCCTTTGTAAGCGGGGATCAATCCAGATATGAATACCGCCGCCATGAGAGCTATCGCTGCGTTTTTCATCATCTCAAGTGTCATGTCTGGCCGAAGCAGACCTATGGGTAGGCTTATGGGGTTGTTTGACAGGTAGATTACGATTATTTTTGAGAGGACGATGCCAAGAGACACTCCTGCGGCGCCGAATATGATCGATTCTATGGTAAATGTCAGGAGGATAGTTGAGGACTGGGCGCCGATCGCCTTGAGGACGGCGATCGCCCGTCTTTTGCGGCCAACGTTTATTGTGGTGACTATCGAGATTATTATCATTGCTATGATGATGCCTACAATCGATGTGATGTAAACCACGATCCCGAAGGTCTGGTTCAATGCTTCTATGAAGCTTGAGGCCTCCCGGTATGTCTTGACGTCAGCTCCAGGTATCCCAAGGTCCAGAACCATGTTCTTTACCGCTCCGGCGAGCTCCCTCGAGCTTAGCTTGATTAGTATTTTGGTCGCTTTTTGCGAGATGTTCGCGGCGTCTTGAGCCTCTCTTTGGGTTATAAACGCCTGCCGCAGCACGACGCCGGGCCCGTCGCGGCCGGCTATCCCTTTGACATGCATTTGCCTTTTCTCGCCGTTGGCGAAAAAGACAGTCACCACGTCGCCGGCAGTCACGCCGCCTAGGCCATCTTCATCTCTGCCGAACTTCTTTAGGATCCCAGGCTCTTTTCCCTCCTTGATCCCAGCAAGCCGTTTGCCGATTATTATCTCGTCGAGGTCGTTGTCGGATAAGAATTTCCCGTCGATTATCTCGCTTTCTATCCAGCTGACTTGGGATTCCTCTGTAGGCTTTATCGCAATCAATGATGAGGTGACTTGTTTCCCGTTAGCGACTATCACCGCAGGCACTTCAGTGTGCGTTGCTGATCCGATCACTCCAGGCAGCGTGTTGATTTTCTGGCGGATCAAAGACTCCCGATCGAGGTAAGTCCTGTTCAGGTCGGTCCGCACTTGCATCACCACATGGCCGGTGTCAGTGTTGACTATCTCGTCTTGGAAAGTGTTGCCAAGGCCTCTGATGAACGCTGCGGAGAATGTCAGGTTGACGAAGCTGAATGCGAGTAGTATTATCACTAGCGCTACTGTCTTCTTGTCAGCGGCGATGTCTTTTGCGGCGAGGAATGCTGACGTGTATATCGCAGGACTATTGATTGCCTGGCGTTTTGCCATCAGCCCATCTTTTTTAGCCATAAGATCAGTATCCCTGCGCCTAGCGCGGCGAGGACGGTGTTTATTCCTAGGTTCAGTCCGGATGCGGGTATAAAGAAGTTGAAGTCGGTGTCAAGGGTGTGCATGCCAAGGTCATCCCGGTAGTTGGCGTGCAGCTTGCATTTGTAGGTGCCCGCTTTCGGAGCGATCACAACAAATACCGCAGGGGAGTCTTCAAAGCGCTTGAGGTTTCCAACGAATGCTTTGTTGTTGCCCTCAAGAGGGCAGCCTTGGAGCTCCAGGCTGGTGTAATCCGCATCGCCGTACCCTACGTTCTGCAGTCGGACTATCAGGCTGAAAGGGTCGCCAGGCTTTGGCAGCAGTGCGCCTTCTGTGGTAGGTGTGATCTTAACTGTCTCTATGTCGATCTTTGCTTTCTTAACTACTCTCACTCCGATCTCTGCGCTGTTTGAATAGTTCCGATTCTGCTCGTCAAAATACAGCAGTTGGATCGGGATGGTGTAGACCCCTGCAGGAGTGTTCTCGCTTACCGAGAAAGTGTATTGTGTTGAGGCGTGCCCTCCAGGAGGCACGTCAGGCAATGATCTCTCTGAGCTCCCCATCATTGCGAAGTATGTTGGCGCGTCTACTTCGGATTGGATTATTCTTGCCAGCCCTGTGCCGCTGTTATCCAAAGTGATTTTGGCCGTGAATGATTCTGTGGGCGAGAGATTGTCGAACACTTGAGTGGACATCATCAGCAAAGGCCTGCCCATAACTACTATGCTCAGGTTCTTTCTCATTGTGTAATCCCCGGCTTCAAGAACATAGTATACGGGGTAGCTCCCGGATGTGGTGTTCGATGTGACAGTCAGGTAGTAGGTGTTAGCGAGGCTGCATCCTCTGCAGATGTTCATATCATTAAAAGACGGCTGGCTTCCTCCTTTGAAGATAAATGGCCCCATCTCATCTAGGGAGACAGTCACATGCGGAGCATCCATGCGCTCATCACGGTTGTGGACGCGCAGTTTCACCACCAGGTCTTGACCGGGCTCGACAGGCTGGGGGGTGACGTCTTCAGGGAATACTGTTATCTGAGGCAGATAGCCTTGTTTATAGGATGCTGTCCATGTGTCATTAGGGTTGTTACCAGCAATGATTGCATGTCCGGTGAGCGAATCAGATCTGCCGGCAAAAGTCAATACAGCAAGCAGTAGTCCGACTGCCAAAGCGAATGTGATATTGCTGATGCGCAAGGGTTCACCTATTATGTATCCTCGACAATCAGCCTTTTAAATGTTTCTTAGCGGTCTTGAGTTTCTGAATTTTGCTTTTAAATGGAAATGAAGAAGTAGTATTTGTCCGC
>JBBSWF010000125.1:0-12961 GCA_038046365.1 Nanobdellota archaeon | reverse complement strand
CTTTTCGGTTTTAGCAACCACTCTTCAGAAATCACTCACCTTCGGAGATACTGGGATGAGGGTGAACAGACCACTTGCCGTGGTCATTGGAACTTGCCAAGAAGCTCATCAAAGAGGAGTCCTCTTGACTTTGCTTGCATTATCGAGATAGAGTAAGCTTTGCCGCTGGACTCTAAGTCCTCTAAAGACACAAAATACCATCCCTCCCCGTCGAAACGAACCGCGAACCACGGCTCTGCGGCGAATTTCAATGAGAACAATCTTAACTGACTGACATCTTCTTGATCAAGGTACTGATAACCATCCCCTGAAGCCTTGCACTCAAGCGCCAGGCGCCTAACCGGAGTCGCCGCAATGATGTCTGGCGAAGGGTATCTCATCGAACCTGACCCGGCGACTCTGACTGCCGCCCATCCCGCAGTCCAGAACTTATGGATCAGCTCGCGCTCTGCTGAAGTGCCTTTAGCTTTCCGGTTCATGGATACCTTTAGTTCAAATAGCGATATAAACATTATCCTGGATTGTCCAGTGGTCAACAGTATAACTGCCATAATTGACATTAAGAAAAGTACTTAAACAGTCAAATCCGACTAACCGGATGGTCGAAAGATCAATACCACTCGCTGCAATGGAGAGGTTGCTAAAGGCATCGGGCGCTGAAAGGGTCGGAGAAGACGCAAAAGCAGCATTAAAAGAAGCTCTTGAGAACCATGCGGAGAAAATCGGCAAACAAGCTGTGATACTAGCGCACCACGCAGGGCGAAAGACCGTACAAGGAAGCGACATCAAACTAGCCATGAAACAGTGAAAACGCAATACATTGACCATCAAACACCTTCTGAAAAGACAATCACCTTTTTATAGCGTCCTGCAGTTTACAGTCGATATGCAATGGACTGTGCTTGGCACATCAGGGATGGTGCCAACTAAAGAGCGCAACGTGACTGCTCACTTCCTCAAGTACAAAGGGGAAGGAATACTATTTGACTGCGGAGAAGGCACGCAGAGGCAGATGAACATATGCGGGATAAAACGAACAGACGTGACCAAAATCCTAATCACCCACTGGCATGGAGACCATGTAGTCGGGCTTCTAGGCCTGATACAGACCTTAGGCGATGAGGAATCACCACCCTCACTTGAGATATTCGGACCGAGGGATACATCATCTTTTATGCAGCACATGATGCGCGCTTGCGCGTTCACCCAGAACGTCAAAATAAAGATCCATGATCTGGATCCTAAGGACGTGGAAGTGGCCTATGACTCTGAAGATTACCAGATACTCGTGTGCCCCGGCGACCACTCCGTACCGTGTGTCAGCTATGCATTTTTGGAGAAAGACCACAAGAACATAGACGTCGAGAAGATGAAGAAGATGGGAATCCCCTCCGGGCCGCACCTGGCTTCACTTAAGGATGGAAAGACCATTACCGTCAAGGGCAAGAAGATCAATCCAGAGGAAATAATCGATGTGACACCCGGGAAGAAGATCGCTTATGTCACAGATACAAGGCCCACTGAATTCGCAGTGAAACTGGCCGATGAAGCTGAAATGTTGGTGTCTGAAGCAGTGTATACCTCAGACCTACAGAAGAACGCAGAGAAATACAAACACATGACCGCGCGCGAGGCAGCGCTCCTTGCTTCACGGGCGGGAGTGAAAAAACTCGTATTGAGCCACTTCTCACAGCGCTTCAAGAACAGCCAAGACATCGAAGATGAGGCAAGAGTGGTGTTCGACAACCTCGTATGCGCCCATGATTTCATGAGGTTTGAATTGTGAAATCCCAGGATCGCCTCCATTTCCACGATAGCTTTTTAACCAGCCGGACAGAATATCGTCCTGATGACCACCGCAATGGAAGCGGATATGAGCATGCCTAAAGACACGCCCACCGCAGTATTCCACACGGCGCGGGTGCTGACAGACCCCAGCGACGCAGCCAGGGAACTGTACAACTCGAGCAGGTTCGGGGTCCTTCGGGACGACGGGAAAGTGCAGCTATCATTGCTTGAGGCTCTTTATCTGCTAGAGAAGAAAAAGATACTCCTTGTTGACAAGAAAGGGAAGAATATCGATTCCGAGGGGCTCGTTAAATCAGCGAAGAAGACCGAGCCGAACTTCTTCATCAGGTACGCTGTATTCAAAGACATACGCAACAGAGGATACATCATCAAGACCGCGCTCAAGTTCGGAGCGGATTTTCGGGTATACGATCGAGGGGTCAAGCCCGGCGAGGACCACGCCAAGTGGGTAGTGTATCCAGTCCATGAATCCAGCACGCTGACATGGCACGATTTCTCAGCGAAAAACCGGGTAGCTCACTCAACGCGCAAGAGGCTGCTTATCGGAGTGGTCGATGACGAATGCGACGTCACATATTATGAGATAAGATGGATGCGGCCATGATTTTCACACGTTCGTGCCTTCGGCACTCATGTAGTGAAAATCAACCAGTTTTTGAAATCGACAACAACCTTCAAACTTAATAATCTCTGTAATATACATCACATATCATGGATCGTCTCTTTAGGCAACTGCTGATCTCAATCGCCGCGAAGGAGATAAATCTTCCGATCCATCGCACGATCTCGAACACGCGATCCGAGTATTGCGCAATTCTGAAATGATCGCGAGAGAAGAGAGCGCGGACCTTGATGTGATCGTCCCGTCTGCTTTGTTCCACGATGTCATCACCTACACAAAGGACGATCCGCGATCTGAGCACGCTGCAAAAGAAAGCGCAGAGCGCGCAAGAGCAATACTGGCCGGGTTGTCTAACTATCCTCCAGAGAAAATATTCAATGTATACGAGGCGATATCCTGCTGCTCATTTCGGAAAGGAATAATGCCGGAATCAATCGAATCACAGATACTACAAGACGCTGACGGGCTCGAGGCGACTGGAGCCATCTCTATAATGAGGACATTCTCCTCCACTGGGCAGATGGGGCGGCAATTCTATGAACCTAGCGACCCATTTTGCGAGAGCAGAGCACCGGAAGACATGAGATACGGGCTTGACTTGTTCTACACCCGATTGCTTGTGGTCGAGAGCCGGATGCACACAAAGACTGCGAAAGATATCGCACGGAGACGCACGAGATTCCTTAGAGAGTTCTTGGATGAGCTAAAAATGGAATTGGAAGGGAAATGATATAGACAACTGCGCAGGTTATAGGTCACAAGTTGCGCAGTTATCGATATCCCAATGTATACCCCCGAAGCCAAACAAACGCTTAAATACTAACCAGAGACCGCCTCACTCATGCCTGCCGTCGACACAGAAGCCGTACTGAGATTTATCAAGACCAGGGGGCCGGTCATACCAGTGCAGATCGCCAAAGAAATCAACTCGAATTTGATGATGGCAGGGGCAGTGCTCTCTGAGATGGTCTCCAGTGGAAAACTCCGCGTATCCAAAGTGAAGATTGGCGGGTCGCCTCTTTATTACGCGATAGGGCAAGAGAACCGGCTGACCGGATTCACGCAGCACCTGGGAAGCAAGGAGAGAGCCACATACGATGCATTGAGACAGGCAGGGGTTATACAAGACCGTGCCACAGATGCGCTGACCCGGGTGACTCTGCGTGCGATAAAAGACTTCGCGATACCACTTACTGTCACACTGAACGGGCAGCAAGAGATCTTCTGGAAATACTTCCTCATCAGCGATTCAGAAGCAGAAACCAAGATCAAATCACTGCTCGGAATGGAGGAGACTAAAATTCCTCCCACAGAACAATCCGAGAACAACCATCCTCAAATCCGCGGATCCATCGAACCCCGGCCAATGCCTCAACTCAAGCCCCAGAAACCGTTCGTTAGCGGGGATGAATACGACGATGAGAAACCGGCACGGACACAACAAGCGACGATATTTGAAGCAGCATCACGATCAACACCAATCCCAGACACAGCGGCGAGCGAGAAAGCGGTCAGCGCGCCAGTGAAAGATGCCGAGCAACCAAAAGAAGGCAAAACCCCTCTTCAAACAGAAGACCCTCAAATAGAGAAATCCCCCGCCCCAAAGAGAACACGCATCAGAAAACCAAAACAGGCAGTTCCATCAGAGCCGAAGGCGGAGAATCCAATAGATCAATCTTCAACAGCGATACAACAGACCACTCAATCAGCCAACCCAGCAGAAGAATTCCTCCAAGACGAATTCTTCAAAAAGATATCCGCGTTCTTCGTGGCCAATTCGATCACAGTGGTATCTGTCACATGCAACAAGAAAGGCAGCGATTACGACCTGATAATCAAGATGAATTCGCCGATCGGCGAGATGAACATGCACTGCATGGCGCTAGACAAACAATCAGTCAGCCACAGCGACGTCAACGACGCTTTCGCGCGATGCCAGCTTGAGCACCTGCCTGGATTGCTACTGACTTCGGGAGAGCCCACTAAGAAAGCAAGGGCACTCCTCGACACAAAACTTTATGGCCTGACCTTCAAGGCGGTATGAATAAGAACATGTCTTTTCATTGTGTGCCAAAATGGGAGTAAACCTAAAAGACATAATCATCAGCCACCCAATCCCTATCAAAGAACTCTCAGGAAAGACACTGGCTGTGGACGGCTATAACCTGTTGTATCAATTCCTGACCACAATAAGAGGGCCTGATGGGGCAGCACTGCAAGACTCAAGCGGGCATGTGACAAGCCATCTAGTCGGACTATTCTCAAGGACATCAAACCTGCTATCCAACGGGATAAAACTAGTATTCGTCTTCGACGGGGAGCCGCCAGCACTGAAGCGGAAGGAACTCTCACGACGGCGTGAGCTCAAAGAAGAGGCCTCATCACTGTACGAAGAGGCCAAAGAGACAGGAGATGTAGAATCGATGAAAAAATACGCCGGCAGGACAACACACCTGACCAAAGATCTAGTCGATGAAGCCAAGACCCTCGTGACTGCGATGGGGCAGCCAATCGTGCAAGCGCCAAGCGAAGGCGAAGCGCAGATGTCTCAATTGGCCAGAGATGGATTCGTGTGGGGCGGGGTATCACAGGATTTCGATTCGATACTATACCGGGCGCCGCGGTTAGTCAGGAATCTCTCGATCCAGGGACGACGCAAATTGCCAGGCAAAGCCGGATGGAAGATCGTCGAGCCTGAACTCATAGACTTTGAAGAGAACATCCGGGCTTTAGGCTTGACTCCTGATCAATTATTGTGCCTTGCTATACTGGTCGGGACAGACTATAACCCCGGCGGGCTCAAAGGGATAGGCCCGAAAAAAGCGCTTGAGCACGTTCGGAAATCAAAAGATCCAGAGATTGTGTTCAAATCGCTGGAATTCGACTCAAAAAGCGAAGTGCCATGGCAAGAGATCTGGGACACATTCAAGAAAATGCCTGTCGTACTTGACCACAAACTGAAATGGACCGGGGTAGATCCGGATGAGATACGCAAATTGCTTGTCGAAAAGCATGATTTCTCTTCAGAACGTGTGGATTCTACAATCGAGAACCTGTCTCGGCATGTGATCAGCAAGAGCCAGAAGTCATTAGGCGATTTCTAGGGCAAACTTTATGAGGGGCTATCTCTGAGAGATTTCTTATGAAAGAGAAAGAACGTGTCAAGCGTCCGACTACATTAAGGGATGGGCTATCCGGGAAAGTGCCTGACCAAGTGCTGGAATTATTGCCTCGAGCGTTCGACACGGTCGGGACGATCGCGATAGTCGAGATACCCAAAGGGCTTGAGAAATATGAGAAAGAGATCGCATCCACATTGCTTGAAGTGACTCCTAGCATAACCACCGTCGTCAAGAAAGTCGGAGGGCATTTAGGGACATTCCGAAGACAGAAAGTCCGGGTGCTGGCAGGCAAACGTGTGAAGAGCACAGTGCACTGCGAGAACGGGATACGACTAAAAGTGCACGTCGAGAACACATATTTCTCCGCACGGACAGCCACAGAGAGAATGAGAGTGGCTTCACTGGTGAAACCTTGCGAGGAAGTCCTTGTGATGTTCTCAGGAATCGCGCCGTTTGTGCTGGTTATTGCGAAGAACAGTTTGGCTAAACGGGTCGCGGGGGTCGAGATCAACCCAAAATCCCATCGGCTCGCACTGGAGAGCCTTGATATGAACAAGAGATTGAAGGACCGCGTCGAGCTGTACAACGGGGATGTGCGAAAAATCGTCCCAAAACTGGGGAAATTCGACAGGATACTCATGCCCCTGCCAAAAGACGCAGAAGAATTCATGGATATGGCGTTAGGGGCGTCTCATGCTGGGACCGTGATACACTACTACACATTCTGCAAAGAAGAAGAGATCCCACTTGCCGCATCGAAGATAATCCCCGTGTGCGAGAAGCTGGGCAGGAAGTGCCGTGCTCTACGGACTGTGAAGGCAGGGCAGACCGGAGTGCGAGAGTATCGGATTTCTGTAGATATAGAAGTGATGGATTGAATCATCTGAAAAATCCAGGAACCAATTTATACTACCTTTTCGAGCTTTTCAACATGGCCAAATCAAACATCGCCGAATGCTATGGGGCTGATCCAACCTACGAGTGGAAGCGATTGATGAAGGATGAATACCACCGACTCGAATATAAAACCAGCATGTGGATGCTAAAACGGCACTTGCCGAAGAAAGGAACGATCCTTGATGCTGGAGGCGGACCTGGAAGATACACCATCGAACTTGCCAGGCATGGATACATGATGTCCTTACTAGATTATACTCCTCAACACATCACACTAGCCAAGAAGATGATCCACAAAGCCGGAGTAGGGAGAAATGTGAATGAAGCAGCGGTAGGATCTATAGTCAACTTATCCTGTTACAAATCCAATTCGTTCGATGCGGTCTTATGCATGGGTGCGCCGCTGTGCCACGTCAGGAAAGAATCAGACCGGAAGAAAGCCGTGCGTGAGCTAGTGCGCGTAGCCAAACCAGGAGCGCCCATAATTGTGAGCGTCATCGGAAGATTAAGCGTGATCAGCCTGGCGCTACGATATTGGCCCAAAGAAATCAGAAAGACCTCATGCTTTCGAGACCTGTGGAAAAGAGGCGATGATAACCTTTGGCATGGCAAATACTTCAGCCATATGTTCCGCGCTGAGGAGCTCAAGAAAATATTTCCCTCCAACGTCACTGTGGTCGAGATGGCAGGACTTGAGGGATTAGCTTCACCATACACCAAAGAGCCAGAGCAGCTCTGTCGCACACAAAAAAAGACCTGGAAAAACTGGCTGGAAGCCCATTTTGCCATGTGCACGGACCCTAGCGTGGTCGACAACAGCGTACATATGATGATAGTCGTCCGCAAGAAATGAATTGGCCTTTTTTGCGCTTTGCACACGTTTATAAGGGCAGGAAGGCTCTATATACTGCCCGTGCGATGACTATGTGAACACCCGCTGACGCGAAAGCGGATGACGATCGGAAGTAACTGCTGAGCGCGGGCTTTTTTCATCCGAACATCTGCTTGAAGTCGACGGATTCCTTGATGCGCTCTTCCTTGACCTTGTCAATAGCCTTCCGAACGAAATCATGGCTGATACTCGTGCGGTTGGCACGGATAGCGAAGTATCCTGCTTCTGTACATACACTCTTTATGTCCGCGCCAGAGAAGCCTTCCATCTGGTCTATGAGCTCATTCATGTCGACGCCTTTATTGAAACTCATTGAACTGGAATGGATCTTGAAGATCTCCATGCGGCCGACTCTGTCTGGATTAGGGACGCGGATGAGGCGCTCTAATCTCCCTGGGCGGATGATCGCCGGATCAAGGATGTCTTTGCGATTAGTGCAACCGATGACCTTGACATTATCCAATGACTTGAAGCCATCGATCTCTGCCAGAAGCTGCATGAAAGTACGCTGAACCTCTCTTTCACCGGAGGTGCCTATCTCCATCCTTGTCGCGGCGAGCGCATCTATCTCATCGATGAAGACCACAGATGGGGCTTTCTCTCTAGCAAGCTCGAAGATCTCCTTGACTAGCTTGGAGCCTTCTCCAATGTACTTCTGGACGAGCTCGGACGCGACGATCTCGATGAAAGTGGAATTAGTAGAAGCCGCGACCGCTTTAGCTAAGAGAGTCTTCCCAGTGCCTGGCGGACCGTGCAGCAAGATACCCTTTGGAGGTGAGATCCCGATCTTTTGGAACAGTTCTGGTTTTCTCAGTGGAAGCTCGACGACCTCCTTGATCTCCTGCTCCTGCGCGCGCAAGCCACCTATCTCGGCCCAAGAGATATCCGGTTTTTCAATGATGACAAACTTCTCAACATCAAACTTCTTGGATGAGACAACTTTAGAAACGATAGTGAGGTTCTTCTGCTCAGCAAGCACGCTGTCACCTGGAAGGACATCCTTGCAATCATCAGACAAACCGACCAAGAACTCATTGCCGTTTGGGAGCCTGACAATAGCTGCATCCGAGTAAATCTCTCTTATCTTGCAGACCAGAAGAGGCTTCCTCTTGAAACGGTCAAGCTCCTGTCTTAGACCTTCTAGGGTCTCCCTAAGATAACGGTTCTCTTCTTCAAGGCCGGAGAGGTGTGACGCATAGGAATAAGATACTTTGTTCTCTACTTCCCCCTCTGAAGCCATATAGTCAATCGATTGACGAGATGTTTAAATAGGTTTCTCTCGGAGAAAAAACGGGAAGCGCCTTTTTTTCAGAGGATGATGAGGGACCTATCCGCCTTTGTGAGAACTTCGCATCCATCCTTTGTGACTATCAGATCATCCTCGATGCGGATGCCAAACTCCTCGGTGTAGATCCCCGGTTCTATCGTGATGACGTTTCCACTATTGAGAGACTCTTTGGAGCGGGAGTTAATTGTTGGCGATTCATGGACCTCGATGCCAAGGCCGTGGCCGAGACCATGGATGAAAAGACCGGCGTGCTTTCCCATGGAACCCCTAGCGATCGCATCAAGATCCACGCACGCGATGCCTGGATTGACATTGGAGATCGCTAGATCTTGGGTTTTTCTCACCATCTCATAGGTCTTCCTGACTTCATCAGATGGAGGGCCGATGCAGACAGTGCGTGTGATATCTGAGCAATAACCATTAAAGCAGACGCCGAAGTCGATGATGACTGGCCCCTGCATTAGCTTAGCTGTCGTAGCGCGATGGTGCGGATCTGAAGCGTTCTTGCCAGACGCGACTATAGTGTGAAACGGGCATGGAAGGCCCGACTTTCGCGCCTTCATCTCAATGAACGACGCAACGTCAGCCTCAGTCTGAAACCCGCTCCAGGACTCAATCACAGCGGACATGATTTCGTCTGTAATGGCGCACGCTCTACGGATCAATTTCACTTCAGAATCCTCTTTTATCGAGCGCAATCCCGAAAGAATGGGCGAAACATCTTTTAATCCTGCGCACAAATCGCGCAATGAAAGCGACTTGGCCATAGAAATCCTCTCGGAATCCACCCCCAATGAAGACAAAGCGATCTTACGGTCTATTAATGCGGCTTTGAGGTCTTCAACAATCGACCCTTTCCTTAATAGAGTATCGATCTTGGACTTTTTTGCTCGGGATACGTCCCTTTGCGGGACCATCAAGAAGGCCTCTTTGTCTTTTGGAACGACAAGGATCCCGGAGCCATCATATCCGGCCATGTAGAAAATCTGCGGATCAAATTCGTCAGAGATGAACACTGCGGCATCAATTGACTCCGCTGCCAACCTATCCTTTAGGACATCTGTCTTCATCGCGTGACCTGGAAAGACTGGACCATCTCAAGAAGCTTCTGGTTCTTTGGCCTTTCAAAGCGCTTGCGGATGGGTTCAAGGCGCTTGACCAAGTATTCAGCCATGGCCTTCTTGAGGTCAAGCGGATGGAGCTTGCCATCGACGAAGTCTTTCTCTAGGGAGGTGTAGGAATCATAAGTCACAGAGCCGCCAAACTTGGCAGGACGGTCGATAGCAAGGGAGGAGCCAGCATCCCTGAATGTTATATGCTTGGCATAATCCAGGACAGGATTGAGCTCCCAGACCTTAGCAGGACAGAATGCGTCCATCATTTTCTTGCGGATCTCCTCTTCAGTGTCATTGACGAAAATAGCAGAACCCGGAACCGACTTAGACATCTTCATAGAACTCCATAACTCCATCAAGCGCTCTTTCGGGACCGGCCACTCCGGAGGCTGAGAGAGACCGATTAGAAGATGATGGTGAATCGCCACCGGCTTGCCTGCGTCGCCATCCTTTAACGGACAGACCTTGAGCTTGTCGCCAACCTCTCTTGCTATGGCGTGAGCCTTTCGCTGATCAATGCCGGAATGAGCTATGTTGAGGCCCTGGGCATAAATATCTGCGACTTGCATAGCCGGGTAGAGGAGGTAGGCCATAGGGACAGACTCTCCTTCATTTCGGCCCATAATAGTTATTGCACGCATCGCCCTGTTGACGGTCATATGCTTGGCTATCTCGATTACCTGCATCCAGTACTCGTCATTGTTGTGATAGAACTCGTCAGCGTTGACGAACCTGACATTCTCTTCATCGCCGCCCATGGCCTCGATAGATGCCCTGAGGGCTTCCTCAAAATACGCAGAGGCTTTTCTTATGGTTTCGATGTCTCCACCGAACTTGTTGTTGATCCACGCATGCCATGTCGCGAGGAAACAAGAGCAATCGACACCTGCTTTCTGGAAATCAGCTATCTTGGCGCCGGTCATGATGCCTGTGCCTAAGTGGACCTTGCCAGAGATCTCAAAACCGATGTAATGCTTAAGCTTGACGCCTGCATCTACCATTGATGACAATCCATCTGGCGTAAGAACTTCCTCGGTCTGGCGGGTGATCAAGTCAAGCTTAGTCTTTGAGTCCATAATGAGGATGGGCTTGACTGATGTATAATAAGCTTTTCTGAACGATAAGAATAAAAACCAGATCATTATCGCGCAATCGGATGAAACTCACTGAAATAATCCATGGGCTCAAATCTCAATTCCCACGAACCGATGGAAATTACGAATTCTTTCTAGATACTACCAACCCCAACTGCTATTGGGCGAGTGATAGCTTCTTCTCCGGAATCGAAGAGTTCAAAGAGATAGAATCCACCAAAGGACGCATCAAAAGAGCAATTCTCTTAGTCAGGAAGATCACCGATTTTGGGCACACGCAATACCAATTTTGCTCCCAGGCGTTCCTAACAGATCGGCCAAGCCTGCTGGTCTTTGCCTATTGTGGCAACAAACCACTAATATGCCTAAACGGGAACCTCTTCTCAGAGAGACCGGGCACACTGTTTGAGGAGCACGCCTTATGGGCTGCCTCGTACAATCCAAACCGTACAAGAATCAAGAATCTTCAAGACCCTCTCTTCGATCTTTTGTCATCATACGGGGATTAATCGTCGTGGATATATTTTGGGGCAAACCAGGCCTCCCATAGAAAAGTATAAATAGACCATTTGAAATTCACGTCAATAAAGCGAGGCACCAAGATGGGAGAAGAAGACAAGAAATTCTCGAAACAGATAATCGGAAAGACCATCGTCAGCAAGACCGGGAAGCGCTTCGGAGAAGTCGGAGACATAATCTTCGAGACACGAAGCGGCGAGCTGATCCACATGGTGCTCGTCAACCCGACATCCTACACAGAGAAGCTAGAACTCGAGAAAGACAAAGAAGGAAACATCCTTGTGCCGTTCTCAAGCGTGATTGCAGTCGGCGACTTCATGGTCATCTCAGAAGAAGATATCATCTGAAGATAGATTTCGTCTTTTGATTGGACTTTCTTACTAGGTTGAAATATCCAAATCCAGCGTCGAAGCCTTTAAATACCTGAAATGAGCGGAACCGCATTATGCCCAAATCAAAAAAGAAAGTACGCGAGCTCGCACCAGCCCCGTCGCCATCATCGGCGATGGCGTTCTCATCGTTCTTCCTGCTTCTTGCGATAGCAGGACTCGCGCTGCAAGGACGGGATCTGTCTAATATCGGTGCGTCTGGAGCGCTCATCGCGCCAGAGAGGCCCGTTGTGGTCGGCGAAGGATATGGAGTGACCTGCTCACAAATCGTGACCACCACAATGGAAGTCAACGACTGCTGCACAATGATGTGCAAGCCATACGCCAAGACAGACTCATACGCAGGATGCTGGGCGTCATGCTATAAAAGAGGATTGAAAGAACTGTCTGTGATAATCTGACCCGCACGATCTTTCTTCTCCAACGGTAGCTTGATATTATACAATACTATAGTAAAGGACACAAATAATTGCTAAAGATAGTTGTGTCCTTTAGATATAGTGGCGGAGATTAATATCTCAATTATTTTTGTCCGCCACTATATTTCATACCTTCCTTGATTTTAGAAATTCAAGCAATCCCTCATGCAGATGATATTTTCCGTCCCAGACAACAATATTGTACTCCTTTGGAAACTCTGCAGGATCTTCCTTCCGAAAAGTGATCGAGCGCACCTGTTTCGGAAGCGCTTCACTGATATGCCTGTCTGTCCCACCGCGCTTTATCGAGAACTTATCCCCCCACACTTCAATGCAGCCAGGATCGTTTAGCAGAGCTTTACTCAGACCCAGATCCTCCAATATTGCATAGTTCTCCATGACGTATCGCACTGCAGTTGTTTTAGAAACGCCCTCAATCACAAAATCAATGGCGAACACCCCCGCTAATCTAGGGGCAATTGGCAATCCTGCCTCCTCAAAGAGCGTCTTGGCCCTCTTGATAATGGGTACACGGAAATCACTAAATGAAGGCAGATCCGGCAGCCGGGACTTGATCATATCCATCGCCGCAGGATCCAAACTGTACGCATTGACAACCTCAAACGTGATCTGCGGCCCCCTATCCTCTAACATGATCGCAAATGGGTTTTCACCAACTTTCTTCTTAAATTCAGGGATCGGCATCGTCGGGTAGACTTCCAATGAAAACTCGCTAATAATAAGGAGAACTTTGAACAATTCGGTTTTTGACAAAATGATCTATTTCTGATGTCT
>JBBSWF010000124.1:0-6553 GCA_038046365.1 Nanobdellota archaeon | reverse complement strand
ACGATAAAACTAGGTATGACAATCAAGCCACTGGATGAATTATGCAAAGTTCTCAAGAGCAATCTCACCAAAACATGGACCTAAAATCATTCTATGAACGGCTTAAATTACACGCCGTGGACTCCACCTCGTTGCTTGTCGTTGGGCTTCCATTGTTTAGCATAGGAGATGTCGTGTCCGGCGTCTCCAATAATACATCGATAAACGCGAGGGTATTGGCGACAGGACTTTGCTATGCAGGGATAGGATTACTTTTCGCTGGAGGCCGGGACCTCGCAGGAAGGGTCACAGGCATCAATGATTCATCATCAGAAAAAGCCCGGGCCATCCATGACGGGGCTTATATGGCCCTGTTCAATCTTGCTTATGTACCTGCGCTCTTCTACACAGGAGGTTCCAGGGACCTTGAAGAGGTCGCGCGCGGCACCACCGTCGCCGTAGGGATAAGCGTCTTTCTTGGATACCCCTCTGGATTTGCGATCGACGCCTTTCGCGACCTATTCGGATTCCAGAAGACCGATCGGCTACCCAACAGGGTGCGCGAGCTTGGTTCTTCAACAAAAAAATACCTTGGCGCGGCGACGGTGGCGGCCGCTATCAGCGTGATGAGCCTCACATACGCGCTTAATCCCCATCCTGCCGGTTGCAGCAGCAATGCTCGAGTGCCGATGACCCTAGAGTACCAATCGACTGACTCGATCTCAATAAAAAATAGTGGGGGCACGGCTACTCGATGAAACCATTGAACTGGCTAGGCGATATATATCATAAACATCTCTATAGACATATCGCGAAAGCCTCAAGCGGAGTAACAGACCTGACTTCCCACGCGATCTCAGATTCTCTACTGGGCCTGGTCATGTACCTGCCCGAGATATTCGGTGTGGGAATCACCTATTCGATCTATAATCACATATCGACGAACCAGCCCATGGATCCGACGCGTTTCCTGACTGAAACGGGTGTCCTCGCAGGGGTCTTCGCGGGCACGTACGGCTTGAACTTTCTTAGGACCCCACTGGAGGAGAAGATCGGCCTAGAATTGCCATCTGATCTCGACAAAGATCGAGAAACCAGATACTCAATCAAACGCGCGAATGAACTGCACCAAAGCCCAGTTCTGTCACTTGATGAATTGAACGATCGTGTGAACGACGCGCTCGACAAGATAGTGATTGAATTCGAAGGATACTCCGTGGCACACGCCAAAAAGACCAAGATCTCTTGGTTCTCAAATGCGTTAACCTCAAGAAACATCGATGGATTGATGAACCCGTTGATACAGGAGGTCGTGATCACAAACGATCGCAAATTGGAGACGATCGCCCACGAAAAGGCTCATTTAACAGGATATGCCCGCGAGGCCGAGGCAGTGTTTGTCGGTTACGCTTCGATGCAATGCTCAAGCGATCCTTCACTAAATTACCTCGCGTACCTGCAGAGATTGAGGATGTGTCGAGACGAGTTTAAACTAAATATAAAATACCTGATGGAATCCGGCCTGAACCAACGCTCCATCGATGAGATCAGAGCAGCAGATTCTAAACGGCGTGAAGGGGAAAAATCATTATCATCCTATTCAAAAAGAACAACTAAGTTGGCTGGATCGGTCAGGTCGATGATGCTAGCCCTCATCGGACAGGGGAACATTCTCAAAGCCTATGTGAGCAAACCCTTGCGGATGATCGCCGCATTCGATCCGGCTGATTGAGCAGAAATGTCCTGGCACCGTCGAAACCTTTATAAACAGTTCTGGGTTTCGAGTGATTACCTGTGAATGATGACGATGCGCAGCGAGTGCTTGCGCATCCGAAGGAGGATTAGTGATTCTCCATTTTTTGCTCGTTCGCGCTTTGGGCGCTCACGATGCAAAAAATAAACCCTATCACGGGATAAGCGTGTGGAATCCACGCAAAACACTGGAGGAACACAATCATGGCAGAGAGAAACGAAGCTACAGAGAAGGCATATGAAGCCATCGAGATGGCCAAAGCCACCGGAAAGATCCGCAAGGGAAGCAACGAGACAACAAAAGCCATCGAGCGCGGGATCGCGAAATTCGTGGCAGTCGCCAAAGACGTGCAGCCCCCAGAGATCGTGATGCACATACCATTACTTGCCAAAGAGAAAGGGATACCCTGCGTGCAAGTCGACTCCAAAGACGAGCTTGGCACAGCAGCAGGCCTTGAGGTCGGCACAGCCGCGATCGCGGTGATCGAGGAAGGCGATGCCAAGAACATCATTAAAGAGCTCAAGGGCAAGACCGAGTGAACATGGCAAAAGACCAGCCCAAAGAAGGAGGAGCCCCAAAACCCGAGCAGGGGCAAAAGAGCGAGCAGGCCAAGGAAGAGATTGCCAAAGGCGCAGTCGTCTTCACAAAGGCGGTTCCGGCACGCGTAGAAGAGATCATCGGCCACACAGGGATGAGAGGAGAAGCCATCCAGGTGCGCTGCAGAGTCCTCGACGGACGCGACAAAGACAAAGTGATTCGGCGCAACGTCAAAGGCCCCACACAAGTCAATGACATACTGATGCTTCGAGAGACAGAGATCGAAGCAAGACCACTGACAAAGGGCGGACGAGGCGGCGGAAGCAAGTGAGGCGAACAAAATGGTCAACTGCACATTCTGCGGATATGCTATCAGAGCAGGCACGGGAAAGATGCTCGTGCTAAAAGACGGCAAGATCCAGTACTTCTGCAAGATGAAGTGCGAGAAGAATCTCCACAAGCTAGGCCGCAAGCCAAGAACGACTGAATGGACGAGGGCGTACGCCCTCCAGAAGGCCGCCGACATTGCGGCAGCAAAACACGCAAAGACAGAGGGACAGGCGCCTGCCCCGGCGGCGAAACCCACCAAAACCGAGGTCAAGGCAAAATGACCGAGAGGACGCTCGTTCTCGTCAAGCCTGACGCTGTCCAGCGAGGGTTGATAGGGGAGATAATCAAACGCTTCGAGTCAGCAGGACTCAAGATAGTCGGCATGAAAATGAAGTGGGCGGACAGAAAGTTTGCCATGGCGCACTACACCGAAGACATCGCCAAGAGGCGCGGCGAGAAAGTGCGCGAGCAGAACATCGAGTTCATCACTTCAGGGCCGGTCGTGGCAATATGCATCGAAGGAGTCAACGCGATAGAGAACGTGCGAAGGCTAGTCGGAGTGACAGAACCGAAGAGCGCTGCGCCCGGGACCATACGCGGAGACTACTCGCACATGAGCTACGCGCACGCAGACAAGAAAGGAGTGGTGATCAAGAACGTGATCCACGCCTCATCCGACGAGAACGACGCAAAGCACGAAGTGGCCCTCTGGTTCACGCCAGACGAGCTCCACACATACAAGAACGTGCATGAAGCGCACACATTCTGATCGAAGGTGAACTCAAATGGCAGCAGAAACAAGACTAGAAAAGACGCTTCGCTTGGCGAAGTCCCAAAAACAGGTAAGGAACATAGCCACAAGCGCGCATATCCACCACGGAAAGACAGCGTTCACAGACAACCTGCTCGCAGCGTCAGGATTCATGTCGCAGGAAGCGGCAGGATCGCTCGAGAAGGGGATGGCCACATGGCAGCACGCCGACGAACAAGAGAGGCTCATGACAGTCGACGCGGCCAACGTGTCCATGGTCCACTCATACCAGGACCAGGAATTCCTCATCAACCTCATCGACACGCCAGGACACGTGGACTTTGGAGGCAACGTCACGCGCGCGATGAGAGCCATCGACGGCACAGTCGTGCTCGTGTGCGCATCAGAAGGCATCATGCCGCAGACAGAGACAGTCATCAAGCAGGCGCTGCGCGAGCGCGTGAAGCCTGTATTGTTCATCAACAAAGTCGACCGCCTCATCAAAGAGATGCAGTTCACCCCTGAGCAAATCCAGCAGAGGCTGTCAAAACTCATCATCGAGTTCAACAGGCTCATCGAGCAGATCGCTGACGGCGACTTCAAGGAGAAATGGAAAGTCAACATCGCAGACGGGTCCGTGGCATTCGGGTCAGCCCGCGACAACTGGGCGCTGTCCATCCCTTTCATGCAGAAGAAAGGAGTCACATTCAAGGACGTGCTAAACATCTACAACCTCCCGGAGAAAGAGAGGACGGACTGGGTGTGGAAGAACGCCGCGCTAAACGAAGTGATACTCGACATGGTCACCAAGCACCTGCCAGACCCGGTAGTCGCACAGAAGTACAGGATCCCTAAGATCTGGCGCGGAGACCAGGAATCAGCGCTAGGAAAATCATTGATGACCTGCGATGCCAGCGGAAAAGTGGCGTTTGTCATCACGCGTGTCTTGATCGAGCCGAAATCCGGACGCGAGATCTGCGCCGGAAGACTATATTCCGGCACGATAAAAGAAGGCACCAACTTGTGGTTCAACATGGCAAAGACCACGCAGAGGATCGGGCAAGTATTCATCTACCAAGGAATAAAGCCCGAGCTAGCGGGAGAACTGCCGGCAGGAAACGTGCTTGCCATCGGAGGAGTGAGCGGGTTCGCCGGCGAGACGATCACCGAAGAGCCAGACCAGCCTTTCGAAGAATTGAAGCACATCTTTGATCCTGTCATCACAAAGGCCATCAACGCCGCAAAGCCGCAGGACCTATCTAAACTGATCGAGGTGTTAAGGAAAGTCGGCAAGGAAGATCCATCTGTGAAAATCGAGGTCAACCAGGAAACTGGAGAATGTCTCATTCACGGGATGGGCGAGCTGCACCTAGAGATCATCGAGAACAGGATAGTGACCGAGAAAGGAGTGCAGATCAAGACAACGCCTCCGATCGTCACCTACAGGGAGACGATCACAAAGAAGAGCCCGGAGATGGAAGGGAAATCGCCGAACAAGCACAACAAGCTATACTTCACAGTCGAGCCAATCGAGCCGGCTGTGCAGCAGCTGATAAAGAATGGCGACCTGCCTGAAGGAAGGATCAAGAAGAAGGACATGGCCATCAGGGACTCACTCGTCGACGTAGGATACGACAACGACACCGCACTGCAACTCAAGGCAGTCTACAAGGGCAACATCTTCATAGACTCGACGCGCGGAAACGTGCAACTGTCAGAGTCGATCCAGCTCGTGATCGAAGGATTCGAGCAGGTATGCGACGGCGGACCACTCGCACGTGAGCCGTGCTTCGGCATGAAAGTAGTCCTGCACGACGCGAAACTCCACGAGGACGCGATCCATCGGGGGCCATCCCAGATGTACCCTGCTGTGCGTGAAGGAGTGAAACTCGCCATGATGAACGGCGGACCGGTCTTGTTCGAGCCAATGCAGACGCACCTCATCGAAGCCCCGATCGAGTTCACAGGAGAGATCACGAAACTCGTCATGAACAAACGAGGGATGATCCTCGAGATCCAGGAAGAAGGCACACACACGGTCGTGCGGGCAAAGCTTCCGGTGGCGGAGATGCTTGGGTGGTCGTCAGACCTGCGGTCGGCGACCAACGGGCGCGGAACTTCCTCATTGGCTGACCAGGTATTCGAGAGGATGCCTGCTGAACTGGCTGGAAAAGTCGTCCAGCAGATCATCGCACGAAAAGGATTGACTGCAGGGATGTTGGGGGCGTAAGGCGACCTATTTTTGTTTTGTTTTTCTTGTTTCTTTGACACAATCTTTAAATATGTGTCAACACATAAACACCATAAAGGTGAGAAAATGACGAACATGACCTTATCAGTGCCCGAGGCGCTGCACAAAGAGATGGCTATCCATACAGAAATCAAGTGGAGCGACGTGGCAAGACAAGCATTCGAGAAGAAAGTGAGAGAGCTCCACTGGATGGACAAAGCCGTCGAAAAGAGCTCAATGACAGAAAAAGACGCTGACGTGATAAGCCACAAGATCAAAGCGGGGATAGCCAAAAGGTTCTCCAGATGAAGCTGGTAGTAGACACGAACATCATCATCGCTGCACTGATACGCGATTCGATGACAAGATGGCTTCTGACCCATCTTCAAGATGAATTGATGACGATCAGATTCTCGAAAGAAGAGATTGAGCCCTACAAACCGGAGATACTGGCCAAGGCCAAAATGAAAGAAGCTGAACTCGACGCGCTGATCGAGAGCCTGTTCGATAGGATTGTCATAATAGATGACACGATCGTCAAGCAGAAAATGGTCGCAGCCGGGAAAATAATGGACCCTATAGATCCGAATGACACTCCCTTCATAGCTGCGGCGTTAGCCACTGGAGCGGATGTATGGTCTGATGATGCGCACTTTAAAAGACAGGGGACAGTCAGAGTATGGAAAACAAGAGAGCTAGTGGGGAGACATAGGAAGTTGAGCGATATGGCCGATCCTGACTGAATCGCAGAAGGTGGAGAGACGATAGACTTCCGCGATCTTCTGATCGGGTGCATAGCTGAGACAGACGGGGTTGTCGTATTATGAGTGCGACAATGCCATTATACCGTCTGCCGGAGATCAGATAGGTTTTTATAAATCCGTCACTTTAGAGTGTCGAAATGGCTGATCGACACGCATTGTAACTATAAAGTCCCCTCTGGAGGTCTAAGCTGCGGTTTTGCTGTTATCTT
>JBBSWF010000123.1:0-5189 GCA_038046365.1 Nanobdellota archaeon | reverse complement strand
TTCGGTTTTAGCAACCACTCTTCAGAAATCACTCACCTTCGGAGATACTGGGTATTACGATAACCACCTATGTATACAGGTTGATACTAAAATATATATCAAAGCCGAATATAGTCCGATTGCGGGCAGTGAAGGCAGCGACAGACTGCAGACAAACGAATACAGAAAGCGGAGCGGTAAACTCGAAAAGCGAAGACCGACCGGATATACCCTACAACCACAAATATGGCCACACACGCTGATTATACACCAAATATTGCATATCGCCAACTAATTAGTAGAAGATTTCCGCCAGATGAGAGAGGGGGAGAAAAACCGATGCGCAACCGACAAAGCGCGTCCAGGATGAAATATTCGATCTGGGCGCGCAGGTCATACAGCTCGCAGGAGAAGATGCAGGCGATGTCCATAGAGATGGGCCCTGCGGCTTTTGAGGCGCAGAGGTCGCGACTTAGCAAAGCCACCCCAAGACTGAGCATAGCAACGTAAGGAGGGATAAACAATGGCAGACTTCCCGACAAGCATGAGAAAACCGACGCGCAAGGAGATGCGCATGCAGCAGATAGTCGAGATGCTGAACAAGGACGCGAGAGCGCAGCTGACAGAGATATCTAGAACGCTGGACATCCCGACGTCGACAGTGTTCGACTACATGAAAGACATCAAGCGCAACTACGAGTTCACTATGATCCGCAAAGGATTGTGAATCATATCCTGAAAAGATTGGACGGTTTGGATTGAGTTGCGCTGTTTTTTTATTAATGACCTTGTTTCACATGCAAAAGATACCCTATTGGCAAAGCCCCCCTAATCATTGAGCCGTTTTCTTGAGCCGATATCTATGGACGAGAAAAATGGAAAAGGAACAACGGATGATCCTTTCTTGAGCCTCTTTGATCCCTTTTTAGCCGATTATGAGCCGTTTTCTATCCTTTCCTAATTCTTTTATGAGCTATTCCTGGAAAACAAAAGACGGCGCTCACCGCAATGATGAATAGAGAGGTGCTGACTATAAGGTATGGATCGTCCATGGTGTTCCCATAGATGAATAGCGGGATACCGACGACAAAGGCGACGAGCACACCCCAGAAGACGCCGCGCTCATCAAGCCCATCCCAAAAAAGGCTCAGGACAGTCGGGACTACAACACAAGCGGCGATTGTGTTGAAAATCCACCACAACTGCTTCAAGCCGAAACCCGGGACATACGCGGCGGCCAACGCCACTATAAGACCCATCACCATCATGACTAACATAGATAGCCGGGAGTTTTGGACTCCGCGCCGATCAAGCGACCTGCCGATAGCCTCTTCTTCAGGAGAAAGCGGCTCGCCCTTGTCCATCTTAAGCAAGACCCCTGCCTCTTCGCCGGAATACTTGACGACATCAGCGACATAAAGCGAGCTCGCGGCGACCACGCCTGAATCCAAGGTCGAGTATAGCGCGCTCAAGAGCATGATGACAAACAATGCCATGACCCCGACCGGTAGAAGCTTGCCAACTGCAATCACACCAATCATCGAAGCATCCACTCCAGAAGGCAAAGCAATCCCCAAGCTGCTGTTGGCCGCCAAGAATCCCAAAACCGAAAGCGCGATCGGCACGATGCCGAACATGACCGCACCGAAAACGAACGATGGGACCAGGTTGTCCCGCTTTATCGCAAAAGCACGCTGCCAATATTGCTGGTCAGAGATGGCGCCTGAGATGAGGCCGATAGCAGTCACGATCCCAAAAGAGAAGGCGACTCCCGGGTCAAAGATATTCTTGTATTGCCCTGTCACTCCGCCAATACCTGCGCTGACCGCGGACCAGCCGCCGGCGACTGCCACCGCCCAGGGGACGACAACGACCACACCGATGATTATGAGAAGGAATTGGACAAAATCCGTCACAAAAGATGATTCGAGGCCGGAGATGAAAGCATAGACCAAGACCGTGGCGGCCATGATAAACATAGCATTCACCAGAGGTATACCGGTCAGCAACGACACAAGATTGCCGCCCGCAAAAAGCTGGACCGTGACAGCCATCAACTGATAGAAAAAGTACGGGAAGAGATACATCTTATGGACACGCTCGCTTTGCAGGCGGTGCCTTATCCATTGAGGGAGGGTATAACCATAGGGGAGTCTATCGCGAATCCTCGGAGCGAGGAAGATGTAAACCAGCAGCGCGATGATGTTCGGAAAAGTGAACCAGAATATCCCTGGAAGGCCTTTCTCGTAAGCCATCTGCACTGAGACGAACAACGCAGGCGCCCAGATCCAAGAAGCCGCGATGCTTGCAGCACCCAACCACCATCTCACGTCCCTTTCCGCTACCAAGAACCCCTTGATGCTACGGTATCGCTTCCAACGGGCAAAAAACCAGGTGATCAATACCATGAATACACCGTATAATACCAAGATCAAGTAACCCAAAGATTGTGATATCACAGCCATGGCAAGAGAATAAGGCCATAGACCCATAAGAACAAGAGGGGTGGTAGATACCACCACAAGCCTTATATGCCCACAAGACTATCAGAGCCCATGTACCAAGAACTCCTCCAAAAAACAGGCCTATCCCTCAATGAGGCCCGAGTGTACGAAGCGCTACTCAACCTGGGCGAAGCGAACGTCAACAGCATCTCGATTCGGTCCAAGGTCCACCGCAGGAACGTCTATGACTCATTGAACAAACTCATCGAGAAAGGACTGGCATCAGAGACGTTCGTCAAGGGAGAGAAGCTTTTCAAGCCCACAGACCCGGAACGGCTCAAAGAGATCATAAAAGAGAAGGAAACAGAGCTTGAGACGTATCTGCCGGGCATGAAAAAGATGTATGGATCTGTGCAGCCCGAGGCAGAGGCATATTTCTTTCGTGGGGTAGAAGGATTCAAGAACTATCTGCAATTGATACTAGAACAGAAGCAAACAGTATACTTCATCGGAGCCAAGGCATTCTGGCTGGACCCGCGCCTGAAACATTACCTCCGACACTTCGACCGGGAGCGGCGGATGGCAGGAATAAAATTTGTACATCTCTTTGACCAAGAAGTAAAAACGCAACGGCCGGAGATCCTAAGACTCGTCGGGAAGCCATACAAGTTCCTTCCGAAGAAATACTCAAGCCCGACGGCAGTGGACGTATTCGGAGATTACGTAGTCACGTTTGTAGGCGTCAAACCAGGGGAATTGTATGAAGAGCCCCTCCAGTTCGTACTGAAGAGCAAGCTGCTCGCAGACGGCTACCGCAAGTTCTTCCAATTCATGTGGGACAACTGCCCAGATGAATGAGAAACACCCCTCACCGATTTAAACACAGGCAACAAACCATAAGAGATGGGCAACCTGTCGATACCAATAATCAGTGAAGGAATACGAATATCTTCACACTGCGCCAGGAGGAGAGCGTTCGGTTGGAAGCGCCATTCCGGCGACGGGCAATCCATCTGCAGATCCATCGTCTCAGACTGCTGGAACGGCAGGTTCTTCCAGGCAAGTTCAGGCCATTTCAGGCAGTTCTACGCGCGCGATTTCGGATGGTGCGTGGACACTCTGATGCAGCTGGGATATGCTGAAGAGTGCAAGCAGACGCTTGCATACGCGATCGATAGGTATGTGAAAGCCGGAAGAATAACTGTGGCGATAACACCATCCGGAAGGCCTTTTGACTTTCCTTTGGTCTATTCGCCAGATTCTGTGGCTTTCTTCTTCAAGAGCCTGCTCGCGGCCGGAGATGAGGAGATGCTGACCGGGAAAGCCGACTTCCTGCAGAAGGAGATTGACAGGTTCGCAGCTACTGCGATGGATCCTGATACAGGGCTTGCGCGGAGAGGGGCGCATTTCTCTTCGTTGAAGGACTACGCGATAAGGGACGGCGCCTGCTATGATTCGACGATGATCGCACTGATGGCACAGACTATCAAGAAGATGAAAATGTTCGAGAACCCGTTCAAAGGATACGATTTCCGGAAGAAGATAATCGAGAATTACTGGATGGGAGCGTACTTCAAGGACGCGCTTGGAGGGCCGGAATTCATCTCCGGCGACGCGAATGTGTTCCCATTTGCGCTAGGCATTGTGGATGATGACACTAAACTGAGGAGATCGATAAAGTCGATAAAGGAAGCCGGACTTGACCACCCGTTCCCATTGAGGTATGAACCAGACGGAGTGAGGACCAACCAAATCTGGGAAGAGAGGTTCGTGCCAGCATGGGAGAGGACAGCGCACTGGGCGCACCAGGGACTATATTATATCGACCTTCTGGGGCGCGTGGACAAGAAGGCGCAAAGAGAGGCTTTGTCTGGCTATACAGATCTTATCGAGAGGCATGGGACGCTGTTCGAGTGCTATAATCCTGACGGCACGCCTTATCGGTCTTTGACGTACCACGCAGATGAAGGGATGGTGTGGGCGGTCAAGATGAGCTATATGACCAGTCAAAGAAAAAGTATATATACCTAAGTGCACTTAGGTATGTTTATGACAGTCAAAACAATAACTATCACAGAAGGCGCGTACAATTCGCTCAAATCCCTCAAAGGAGAGAACGAATCATTCAGCGAGGTGATAGGCAGAATCACCAAGAAGAGATCATTACTCGATTTCTACGGCTGCCTCACAAAGGAAGAGGCGGACTCATTGGAGAAGAGCGTCGAAGAAGGAAGAAAGACAGACCTGCGCCTACAGAAGGAACACGACAAACACCTATGGGGGAAATAAATGGCGATACTCGACACTGCAGCATTGATCGACCTCCAAAGAGGCAAACCTGAAGTGAAGAAGCTACTAGAACGGCTAGAAGAGAGAAGAGACGAACCCAAGATCGGCGCACCAACTGTCCAAGAGCTCATAAGAGGAGCACATGGCAGCATAAACCCAAAAAAAGAACTTGAGAAATTGGAGATGATATTTGGCGGCGTGACCATCCTGCCATTCACTGGATCAACTGCCAAGACCGCAGGACGAATACAAGCGGAACTCGACAAGGCAGGAACACCTATCGGCCTGATGGATGTCCAGCTAGCAGCGATCGCCAAAACTGCAGATGAAAGGATAATAACACGCAACACCAAACATTTCTCGGCGATAAGAGGATTGACTGTCGAAAGCTATTAAAATCGGATATGCGCCTTTAACATCTCAAGAGAACTTTGCATAATTCATCCAGTGGCTTGATTGTCATACCTAGTTTTATCG
>JBBSWF010000122.1:0-17414 GCA_038046365.1 Nanobdellota archaeon | reverse complement strand
CTAGGAAGAAATGCCTGTTTTAAAGAATGTGTGAACCAATTTTGGACTTGAACAATAGGCTTATCATCTGAGGATACACACGGATCATGGACGTGACGGAGGACCATTTATGAGAAAAGACCAAAAGATATCCGATTGCAAAACCGATTCAGGTCATGTCAGCCACCATGGCTGCCTGCTCGACCGAAAGGAGTTCGATGAGATCAAGCAGGAGCTCGCGCGGTTCGAGGAACGCAGGGAGCTTGCGATCTCGGCTAGCAGAGAGGTTATCACACTCTCCAAGCAGATCATCTATGCTATCCATCGAGGAGACATGTCAAAGGGTAAGTCGTTGCTGCCTGTGATCAAGGCGCAGCTCGCTAAACTCCCTAGAGGCGCTGTGGACACCGATATGCCGGAAGTGGCTAAACAGGAGTACGTGGAAGCCGCGACTTATCTTGCTTTCATCGAGACTGGTTGCCTGCCTACTAGAAAAGATCTGGGTGTCGAGTATCCGCCTTACCTCTCAGGACTCTGTGATCTCACAGGCGAACTCGTGCGCAAGGCGGTCAAGGATGTCATCGAGCAAAGGTTCGACAGCGCGAAGAGGATACATGCCCTGGTTGACGAGATCTACGGCGCGTTCCTTGAGTTCGACCTCCGCGGCGGAGACCTCCGCAAGAAGTCCGATTCAATCAAGTGGAATTTGAAGAAGCTTGAGGACGTGATGTACGATATAGAGCTAAAGGGGCGGGCTGTGCAGAACGAGCCATCCATTGAATGATCCTGGCCTGATTTTCTTGTTTTGGATTTGTTTAGCATCCTCAAGTCGAAACGCGATCACTATTATATAATGCGTCCGTCGTGAGGGGACGCTCCATCCGGGAACACAGGACCTGCATTTCCCATTTCTAGCGTTTCGAAGATGCTAAACAAATTCCTTTTACTTTGAGATCCACAATCCTTATTATTGGGAGCTGCCTTGATTGCGATATGCTCACCTACAAATCAGTCATTCTCCATTGGATGGGCCATGCGTCCTTCCGAATCGAGGACAAGAGGTCAGGGTTGCTAATCTACATCGATCCTTACAGGCTCCCTGCGGGCCTTCCAAAGGCTGATCTCATCCTGGTCACCCATTCGCATCAGGATCATCTCTCGATAGAAGACCTTGGAATGATCACAACCACGTCTACTACGATTATCGCCGCTGCTGATTGCCTCGACAAGCTAGGCAGCCTCCATGTGTCAGATATCATCCCTGCAGCTCCTGATTCGACGATAGACCTTCCCGGATTGCGCATCCAAGCAGTTCCTGCGTATAATTTGGCGTCGCAATATCATCCAAAGAACAATGATTTCATCGGGTTCATAATCACAAACGCTGATGGCGTCTCGATCTATCACGCCGGCGATACGGATGCCATACCTGAGATGGAGCGCATCCAAGTAGACATCGCACTTCTTCCAGTTTCTGGAAAATACACAATGGATGCAAAGACAGCTGCAGAAGCCACGAAGATGATTGATGGCAAGATCGCAGTCCCTATGCATTATGGCGCGATAATAGGCAGTGAAACAGATGCCCAGATCTTCGCAGATCACGCCGCCTGTACAGTTAGGATATTGGATAAAGATTGAAACGTTGGTTCCGGTCTGGAGATCAGGCGTGTGTAGACCGACCGTCCACAACGATTTTAAGCCGCTTCGATTTTCCAGTTTTTATGAGACCGATCATTGACAAGACGTCAAGGTTCTTCCGTTCTTTCTTCCCTTCTTCTTTCAAGTTTGATTATGACTGCTCAAAGTGCGATGGCCGCTGCTGCCGCCTAGAGGGATTAAAGTGCCCGTTATTTGATATGGAAGCCAACCGTTGCAGGATCTATCTGATCCGCCCTCTTCAGTGCCGCAAGTTTCCGCAGTCATTCTCTGACGCGCAAAGCGCGGGTTGCCCGGCTGCGAAAGTAAGATCGCGTAGATAGGCTCGTCCTTGTTCTGCCTGCCGATGGATGCAAGGTCCGCACGTTATAGCAAGTCGTATAATGATAAACCATGGAGTCTGCGATTTGATATTCTAGCGGATCGCACATTAGTTTGATAATTAATGCAATCCGCTATTATTTTAAAGAGCCATGTTGTGTGTTTGTTATGGACCTCCAAAAAACCCTTGCATGGCGTTACGCCACAAAGAAGTTCGATCCGACAAAGAAGATTCCAAAAATTCAGATAGATGAGCTGCTTGAATCCTTGAGGATGGCGCCGTCCTCTTTCGGTTTCCAGCCATGGAAATTTTTGGTGATCACTGACCAGACGGTTAAGCAGTCGATCATGCCTCTCGCGCGGAATCAGCAGCAGGTGGCTGACTGTTCGCATCTCATCGTCCTATGCGTCAGCACAGACATCGATGAGAAGAGGTTAGACGATTACGTCAGATATATCTCGCATGCAAGAGATACCTCAGTTGAGTCGCTTAAGGGTTTCAAGGATAGGGTTATGGAGGCGATTATCGCCCGGCCTATAGAAGACCGTGTCGTCTGGGCTACTGGCCAGGTCTATATCGCGCTCGGTTTCATTCTCCTCGCCGCAGCCGAGATGAGGATCGATGCCTGCCCTATGGAAGGATTCGACAAGAAGAAGGTCGACGACCTCCTAGATCTCGGCAAAGACAATCTCAGGTCGGTCGCGCTGTGCCCGCTCGGCTACCGCGCCAATGATGACAAGTACGCCATGCAGGCCAAGGTAAGGTTCCCTGCGTCCAAAGTCTTCAAGTTCATCTAATAGCAAATCGCATTGATTATTGAACTATGGATACTGCGATTTGCTATTCTAGCGGATCGCACAAAAGTTCAATAAATTATGCGATCCGCTATAAGAAGAAGGTGCGCACTAGTTTGCTTTTCTCCTCTATTCCCTCAGATAACATTTATAAGCACCATATCTCTCCGCAAACCATTCGAAAACAAAAAAAAGAATCTAAAGGTGCGATGTAAAGATGATGAGAACACATACATGCGGACAGCTCCGTTTAAGCGACGACAAGAAGAAGGTCACTTTGTGCGGTTGGAACCATTCCCGCCGCGATCACGGGGGAGTCATCTTCATCGATCTTAGGGATCGCTATGGCCTCACTCAAATAGTGTTTGATCCTTCATCCAATAAGAAGGTGCATGGCGAGGCAGAGCATCTGCGCAGGGAGGATATAGTCCTTGTCAAGGGTTCTGTCAGGCCAAGAGGCCCTACGTTAGAGAATCCGAAGCTTGCTACAGGCCAAATAGAGATCATCGCTGAGGATATCTCGATCATCGCAAAATCCGAGACTCCGCCGATCGAGATCGATGACTTCAAGGACGCGTCTGAGGAGATGCGCATGAAGTACAGGTACCTCGATTTGAGAAGGCCCAAGATGCAGCGCAATCTCATGATGAGATGCAAGGTCGTCAATGCAGCCAGGGCTCATCTGTTGGAGAACGATTTCATCGAGCTTGAGACCCCGCTATTGATCAAGTCGACTCCTGAAGGAGCCAGGGATTATGTGGTGCCGTCAAGGGTCCACCCTGGAAAGTTCTATGCCCTTCCTCAGTCGCCGCAGCTCTACAAGCAGATCTTCATGATCGCTGGGTTTGACCGTTACTTCCAGGTCGCGAAATGCTTAAGGGACGAAGACTTGCGCGCGGACCGCCAGCCGGAGCACACGCAGATCGACGTCGAGATGTCGTTCGCTGAGCCGGAAGACATCTTTCACATGATCGAGGGCATGATCCAGAGGGTCTTCAAGGACACAATCAATACAGCGATCAATGCTCCATTCACCCACATTCCCTTCGACGAGGCTATGGACAAGTATGGCTGTGACAAGCCCGACATAAGGTATGATCTTCACCTCAAGGACGTCTCCGAGATAGTGAAGAAGTCTTCGTTCGGCGTCTTCAACAGCGTCCTCTCCAACGGCGGTGTAGTCAAGTGCGTCATTCCGGAGACCGATCTCAGCCGCAAGCAGATCGATGAGCTTGAGGCTTACGCGCAGGGTTTCGGCGCCAAGGGACTTGCCTGGATGAAGGTCACCGATAAGGGTCTGGAATCATCTATCGTCAAGTTCTTCACATCGGAAGTGCAGAAGGAGCTGCTTCACGCCATAGGCGCCAAGGTTGGGTCGACGATCCTCTTCATCGCTGACAAGAAGAAGAACGCAAACGAGATCCTAAACCGCCTGCGCCAGAAGCTGGCTAAGGATCTCAATCTCTACGATCCTAAGGAGTTCAGGTTCTGCTGGATCACTGATTTTCCGCTCTTTGAGTGGAACGAAGAGGAGAACAAGTGGGACACGATGCATCACTTGTTCTGCAAGCCAAAGGCCGAGCACATAAAGTTCTTGCGCTCCGATCCTGGCAAGGTGAAGGCGTCGCTGTACGACCTGGTCGTCAATGGCGTCGAGCTGTGCTCTGGGTCGATTCGCATCTCTGATCCGGTCTTACAGGAGGAGATTATGGACATCATCGGCTACAAGAAAGAGGATGCCCACAAGAGGTTTGGCTTCCTCCTCGAAGCATATCGCTATGCCGGTCCGCCGCACGGTGGTGTCGGCGTGGGCCTCGACCGCCTCACTGCGATGATCCTTGGTTATGAGGATATTAGGGAAGTCATCGCTTTCCCAAAGACCAAATCAGCTGAATGCCTAATGGACGGCTGTCCAAGCGAGCTTCAAGACAAGGAGTTAAAAGAACTCCATCTGAGGATCGATCTTCCGAAAGTGAAGAAGGGTTGATATGTCCGGCGATCTAAAGTGCAGACCTAGCCAGTTTCCTCTCGACTAGTTAGTGGGGCGCTGTCAGGGGCTTGAGGAGAGGCTATCACGTGTGCTTGGGCTGGCTTTTCATCGCGTCGGCAGTCTTCCGTTGTCGATAGCGCTTCCGAATCAGCAGTGCGAGTCAATTAATCTCAGTAAGGTGTGTCTGCCAAAGGGTTTTTGGGGTTGGCTAAAAGATCAGGGGAACTATCCTAATTTCGACGCGGTCTATGCCAGAGTCGACCACATAATCGAGTGTACTTATCTTGACGGGCAAGGTCTTGATGCTGACGTCCAGTTCCATCTTGAGCGTTGGGGGTTAGCAGGCGTGCTGGGCCCGCGCGGCCGACTCGACGCGAGGTTAGGCGTGGAGGAGAAGAGATGGATTTGGGGCTATTCGATCAGGCGTCTTGAGACTATAAGCGATTATGTCCCTGCGCTCTGCTCTCTAGACGATAGGCTCGCGCTGAGCGCTCACTCTTTCCTCTACAAGCTCGAGTTGATCGCCGACTCCCTGGAGAGGATGTTCTATCTGGACAAGGGAGGTGTCCTCGACCAGATAGTCAGTGAGAAAGACGATCTTGATGTCCATGAATTTATCTTAGAACTTGGAGGCCTTACCTTGGATCTTGGAGGTCTAAGATATCTCGAGGGAGGCGTCTGCGGATATTGCGGGGTGAGAGGCAGTTTTGATGTTCCTACAATTCAGATGGTTGTATGCAGCGCAAGGATCCATCAAGACTGCCTAGTCAGTCTCGCATCCTACCAGCCAGATGGCTCCGGCCTCGCGAGATGCTTCATAAAGGGCTGCGGTGAGATGGTCAGCGTTCCAAAGCAAGTTATGGATTTGTATTACTCCTCCAATTTCCGCCCCAGCCAGGCCATATAAATATCTTGACCGGATAGTCATTTGCCTTGCCAGGCATGCCTGATGACTGTTGAACCACGGTTGGATAGATAGAATTCTTAAGTTTTCGAGACGCCCTTTTCCGTTCACGCGAAGAAATACAGAGTGTATAGTATGCATATGCCAATCATTCCAAGCCACATCCCATTCTTCTTAGGCAGGTCGGCGGCTCCGTCGACTGAGAATCCGAAGAGCACGAAGATGTAGAAAGGAAGGACGCTGGCCACGAAGTTGGATAGCGCTGCGTTGTCCATCATCCATTCAAAGACGAACAGCGACACGTAAGTGATGAGTGCCACCGCAGATGTCGCGAAGAGGTTGACTGTCGCTGTTGTGTATAGGAACTTGCTAAATGTCGTCTCTGACTTGAAGAGCCGAGAGATCAGATAGCACAACCCGACTGCGGCGAAAAATATCACGGCCATCTTCAAGAATGTGAGGGGCGTATCAGGTATTTCCTCTCGTGTCAGCGGCAGCGCCATGAAAAAAGATGATAGCAGGAGGTTCACCCAACCCCACCGGGGCATAGAGTATGTGCGAAGTATCTCAATTGCGCCTTGGTCAAACTTCAGCGCGCTAATGTGCTTGAATTGTATAAAATATCCCATCGATGATCACTTAGTTTTTATTTCCGTCACTCCGTTCCAGTCTGTGGGAGGGGGGTTGCGTTCATACAAAGCGCACCGGCCCACATAGTTCTTGGCGGTCAGGTCATCTCGTGTCTCGAGCGCCTTAAGGAAGGCTGATTTCGATTTAGTCCAGTGCTGCTGCCTATATAATGCGAGGGCATGATTGTAGTCTTCTAGGAATTTCTTGGTCTTTATATTAGCAGTCGATCCTAGCACCTCATATATCTTCACAGGCTGTTTCTTCCCCTTGACAGTCACAAGGTCGAGTTCTCTCATAACGAACATGCCTCTTATTCGGGATTCTACGAACTCTGACACGATTATGTGCGTCCCGTACATCTTGTTCAATCCTTCAAGCCGTGATGCCAGGTTCACATGATCCCCAAGACATGTGTAGTCAAACCTCTTCTCGCATCCCATGTTTCCGACAACTACGTCGCCGCAGTTTATTCCGATCCCTATGTCGATGTCAGGCAGTCCGCGGACTTTCCATTCAGTCTTCTTTGAGTCTAATTTAGACATCATCTCTACTGCGGTCTTTACAGACAGCACGATATGCTCAGGGTCTGACAACGGCGCTCCCCAAAATGCCATGATCGCGTCACCGATGTACTTGTCTACCGTGCCGCGATTCTCAAGTATTATATGGGTCATGTCGTTTAGGTATTCGTTTAGGAACGCCACCAGCTCCTCTGGTGTCAGTTTCTCTGACAGGGTGGTGAATCCTCGCACGTCTGAAAACATGATGGATAGGTTCTTCTTCTCCCCCCCTAGCCTCAGTTTAGAGGGATCCTTTAACATCTCCTCGATTATGGCCGGCATAAGGTATTGCTGGAATGCCTGCTTGATCTTCTGCTTCTCCTCTTCTTCCGCGCGTCGGCGGTGGTCCATCCAGGCATAGAGGCAATACACGGCAAGGGGTATTAGCGTGAACAGGAAGCGGTACTGCGAGAACACTGCAGATACGTTCCCGCCGTAGAATGATATCCATGTGTCCGTGAATGCAAGCAGAAGGACCGACAAGAACACTATATAACGCAGATCCTTCGTTCGCTTGTGCAACTGGTGCATCTTGAGCGCGCTAAATAAGCAGAGGATTGTCACAAGGACCAGTATGATGTTCTCGATGCTTGCCATCTTAGCCAAGATAAACCCTTGCTGTCTTATAAAGCCGCCTGAAAAGATGATTAAGGATTTCCGGGCGCTCCACCGACCTTCTCGATGATCCACTTTATGATTCGGAACATCAGAGAAGGTTTTTCTGCTGTCGCCCCAGCGAGTATCTCGAAGTTCTGCACGTCCTTATTGACTGTGAATGTGTAGTCCTTGACCTGGTCTTGGGGTATGTTCTTGAATGCCCATTTCACCACAGGGTCTGGGTCTACTATCGCGGGCCTCTGTCCAAAGTCTATCTCATCTGAGACTTGCGCGATTTCTTTTGGTATGAACGCAACAGTCCCCACTCGGCTTATTCCGCCGTTTAGGTTGGATGAGACCGAGACTGTTATTTTTGATTTGGTGACCTTTTTGTCTCCAGCCGTGACTGTGTAGGTTTTCAAGGTCATAGCCACTTGAGGCATCAGCGGCCCGCTGAGTTCTTCCTCTGCCTTTGGAGATTTCACTTTGAGCAGGCCGAGTTTAGATACGATCTCTTTGCTTGCAATCTCTTTTATGATAGGCAGTTTTCCTTTGCCCTCTGCAAGCGTTGATTCCGCGGCCAGGGTCTTGCCTGCCGCGCGCAGGTCTGCTGCCTCTTTGACTAGCGCGATCGTCTGTAGGTAATCATCATTTGTTATCCCTAGCGCGGCCAGATCCTCTCGAGTCAGGTCGTCAAGGGTCAGTTCAGGATTCGAGCGAGGGATCTTGTACCCGGTCAGCCAGTTGCTGAGTTCTGTCGCTGCCTGTTCTGTCAGCAGATTCGATGCGAGCCAGATCATCTTTGAGCCTTCTTCGACAGTGAGGGATGTTTCTGATTTGAGTTGCTTGTCGCTGAAATCTTTGTCGTATTTTATTTCTATAGAGAGAGTGGACGTCCCTGATGGCAGCATAGGTGGCAGCACGATCGTCGCGTTGTTCTCTTGCATCACTGCATCGCGATGGAATTGCTCTGATTCAAATGCGTGCCCGAGCATGTCCTGGAAGAAAGGATTGCTCGATTTGATATTTGCTTCCTTGATTAGCACTCCAGCGTCTATTTTGGTCGTAATCTCGATCCGCTGCCCTGGTTTGAGGGTGTAGCTATCCTTGAGTGGCTGGCCGCCAACCAATATCACGATGTCTTCTGCATACGCAATTGGTGCTGATGAAGCGGCTATCAAGATGGTCACGATGCAAGCTAAGGCGTAAGAGAGGTGCAGTCTGTGGTTCATAGATATGGGGTCATAGGGTAATATAAAAAGATATTTCATTCAAGATTTTTGCGTGCGGCCAGTTTTAGGTTGTTTTTCGTTTGCTCGCGTTTTTATACTTCTCGTATGTCACTTCACCGAGAGGGGCGGCGTATTTCACTTTAAAGCTGTCCTTGAACTCCTTCCAGAATTCCGGCTTTATCTTCCAGTCAATTAATGCTGTGGCAATCATTGATATGAGCGCTCCAAGTCCGGCCATCGCCATGTCTTTGATTCCGTCGAACTCATCGCCCTGGCTTCCGAGGAAAGCTGATCCCTTGCTCGGATTGAGCGTGACTGCGGCTATCCACTCGATTATCTCGTAGAGTGCTGACATGCTCATCGTGACGTCGAACGGTAGGTAGTATCCCCAGAATCCGCGTGCTGATGTGATCCGAAAGAACACCTCTCTGATTGGATAGGCAAGGAGAAGGCCGAAGCTGAAGTGGACTAGCCTATCGTAATGGTTGCGCGCTACGCCAATCACGCTTGCCATCCACCATCCAAATGGCACTTCAGAGTAGGTGTAGTGGGACCCAACCGTGTGGAGCATCAGGAAGAGTGTGATCATTGTGTATGAAACATTCGAGAGTCGAAAATGCTTGTATGACCATAGCAGGAGGATCAGGAACAGAACGGTCAGCACATTCTCCAACATCCAATCAAACCTGTCATGGGGGGACACGCCCATCGCTATAGCGAATCCGGTCATCACGGCAAGGCAATACAGCGGCCAGTAGTGCCATAGCCCATCCTTTTTCATCTGCAGGATCTGGGTATCCGGGTATAATAGCTTTTCTGTGGGATACTTTTTTAAAGACCCTTTGAGTCGCCGTCGATATGGCATTCACTTCAATACAGCGGGCTATGGATATTGGCTCAGGCGATGTTGAAATTAGGGGTTGGGTCTTTCGTGAGCGTGGCTCCCAGGCAATGCGATTCATCGTTCTAAGGGATTCGTCCAACACCATCCAGTGCGTCGTCAAGAAGGATGCTGTTCCGGAAGCTGTATGGAACACGGCGCAAGACGCGCGTATCGAGGCGTCTATCGAGGTCCATGGGGAGATCAAGCCGGACACGAGGGCCCCTACAGGCTTCGAGGTCACTGTCAAGGACCTCAAAGTGGTCGGTCCATCCCATGAGTTCCCGATAACAAAGGATCAGTCGCCGGAGTTCCTGCTTGACCAGCGCCACCTTTGGCTGAGGTCGCAGAAACTCACTGCAGTGATGAAGATCAGGTCCACAGTTTTTGGAGCCATTGATGAGTATTTTAGGATGAATGGGTATTTCGAGATCCAGTCCCCGGTGTTCACGCCTAATGCCTGCGAAGGCGGCGCCACTCTCTTTGAAGTGAAGTACTTTGATGACAAAGTGTACCTCACTCAATCATGGCAGCTTTACGCTGAGGCGATGATCTCAGCTCTGGAGAGGATCTATTGCATCGGACCTTGCTTCCGCTCGGAGAGGTCTAAGACAAGCCGTCATCTGGCGGAGTTCTGGATGACTGAGATGGAAGCGGCCTGGGCGGATCTCCGGGAAGTCTCAAATCACGCCGAAGGCCTCGTCTGCCATGTATTCAAGAGAGTGCTCGAGTGTAATCGCAAGGATCTCGCCATCCTGCAAAGGGATATTAAGAAGCTCGAGGCGATAAAACCTCCTTTCAAGCGCATGACCTACACCGAGGCTATCGACCAGCTCAAGAAGCAAGGGCATGAGGTGGAGTGGGGCAAGGATCTGCGCACGACCGAAGAGGATGATCTAGTGAAGGGCTGTAACACGCCGATCATCGTAACTAATTATCCAAAGGAGATCATGGCTTTCTACAAGCCGGCCGATCCAGCGGATCCAAAGACGGCGTTGTGTTTTGACATGATCGCTCCAGACGGATACGGTGAGATAGTCGGCGGCTCCCAGAGGGAGACTGACATCGACGCGCTAATTAAAGGCCTCAAGGACCAGGGCGAGAAGGTGGATAATTACCAGTGGTATCTCGACACAAGGCGGTACGGAAATGTCCCTCACGCCGGTTTCGGGATGGGTGTCGAGCGCGTCGTCGCCTGGATCTGCGGATTGGATAATATCAAAGACGCTATTCCATTCCCGAGGACCATGTTGAGGAAGACGCCATGAGAGAGACAAGTGCTGTCGTGAGGGATCAAGCGGAGCGAGATCCCTCCCTTGAGCGGTTTTTCCGGGGTTTTTCTCAAAAAGCCCATGCGATTCCATTCCCGAGGACCATGTTGAGGAAGACGCCATAGCTCATTTAGGTCTTTGTGGGATTTTTCCAAGATCAATTACAGTCGACAATATCAAAGGTGCATTGAGTTGGACATCGATCCTAAAGTGAGAGAAGCCGTCGAGAATGCTCGTGTCTCAAGCAGGTTCGCCAAAGGCTATTACGATCCTGACGCCGAGGGCTGGCTGATTGATATGCACAAGCTAGACACCAAGGTCCTTGACGATGCTCTTCCTAGGCCCTGCAAGCTCTTTGACGCCACGATGGGCCCCGGCAGGCACGTGATCCATTTCGCGCAGCGCGGATTCGAGGTCTCCGGCAATGACTACAATCCTCACATGGTTGAAGAAGCGAAGAAAGCACTCAAGGGTAAGAAACTCAAGGCAAAGCTGTTCAATCTTGACGCCACTTCCCTGTCAGGAATCAAATCAAATCACTACGACGCAGTCATCTGTATGGGCAGCTCATTGGGATGCATCCCCAAGTCCCATAATCGCATGATGGCTATGAGGGAGTTCGCGAGGATCGCCAAGCCCGGCGCGATCCTGGTGATGCATTTCAACAACCTTTGGAGCTTCACTTATGGTGATGTCTGGACCATCGGATTCTCGCTCTTCAACCGCAGGAAAGGCTATGAGTTCGGCGACAGCTATTTCCATCACAGCGATGAGTTGGGCTACTTCTTTAATCATATCTTCTGTGTCTCTGAAGTGAAGAAGATGTTCAAGGATGTAGACCTCATCATAGAGAATATCGTCTGCCTCGACCGCCAGCAGGAGCGATTCAAACCTAGATGGCTGCCGCAGTGGATGTGCGGAGGGTTCTTTGTGATCGCGAAGAAGCCGTCTGAACTGAAGACCGAGTGACCATCGGGGTAGGCAATATTGTGGACAAGTGGTCCTGTGACTTAAGAGGCCTTCATAGATAACCTAGTTTCTCGAGATATTTTCTCAGGTCTTTGTAATCATTGTCGCGATCCAGGATGCACAGTATTTTGACGTGGGGCTTGTCTACGAGATAGATGACACGCTTCTCTTTCTTTCCATCTTCGAACCGTATCCTAAACAGGAACAACTGATATCCGTGTATCCTTTTGTTCCTGAAGGGACTAGATTTCACCAGGAGCAGTTTCTTTTCTACCAGTCTCGCGGCTTCATCGCTTAACTCTCCTGCTTGATCGAGGAAGAATTGGGAGGGCAGCAGTGTGAACTCCATCCTACGCTAAGGGACATCTAGGTTTATATGAGTTCTCAACGGTTTATCCGGAAAAATAGGAAACTTCTGTTGATCTACCTATTGCCCCGGTTAGGATTTCTCCGGAGTTTGTCGAACAGATCCTTCTCAGTCCCGAAAAGATTATTTTTCTCGCTGACTTCAGCCAGTTTCTTCACCAGCGCAAGCTCTTCTTTTGTTATCTTCGGCTCATCGAACAGTTTTTCGCGGACAGTCTCTTTGATGAAGTCCTGGAGAGTCCCATACCCATGTTTTTCAGCATAGGCTTTAGCAGGAAGCAGTATATTGTTGGGCAACCGAATGTTGATCTGGGTGTTCATGATATCTATAGATACCAGATGGTATTTAAGCATTTCGCTTGGTAAATGAATTATGCAAATCAGAGATTTATCTACCCAGTCCATTCTCGCCCAACCGACAGAAGTCTGCCAGACTGATCTTCTGCATTGACGTCACCGCCTCACAGCCGCACTGCTCCACTGATCTAATATCCCCATGTCTGCAGTTTGTCAGAATCCAGGTACCATCTGGTCCCTATGTCAGTGCGGTAATACATATTCTGCAAGATGATGTTCTTAATCCTTGAATAAGCTTGCTTCCTCGCCTCTTCGACGGTTATGCCGCTCCCGGTCACGATGAGCGCGTACCCGGACTCTCCGGCTAATTTCCAGTCGCCATCTACTAATTTGACATCCCCGAGGTGGAACCCATCGAGGTTGTCTTTCTTGAAGATGATTGATGAGTCCTTGTATATCTTGAACTCGCTCGGGTCGTTGAATGGGAATGGAGGCACGGCGATGACCACGCCGATCTGGAATCCGCGCTTGGTCTTCAGTTCATAATTCTCACCGCTCGCTATCGCGTTTAGGAACTCCCCCATGTTGCTCTGTATTCCTTCCATCTGTATGCTGATAGTAGGATATCCGAACCTGCACGTTGCTTCAAGAGGATACACGCTGCGGTGGTTGACCATGCAGTTGATGTCGAAATATCCCACATAGCCAGAGATCGCGAGCCTATCAGCCATTTTAGCTAGTGTCTCTTTGAAGAGGGTGTTGGGGTCGTCCCAGTACATCAGCGTGCCCATCTCTCCAGTTGATGGCCCGACTTCTCCGTTGAAGAGCCTCTTGTGCTCGAAGTTGACGTTTATAGGCGTGATGAATTCTTTTCCGTTGAAGAAAGCGCCCACTGCCACCTCCACACCGGATAGGAATTTCTGCAGCTGGAAGCGAGGGATCTTCTTGGTCAGGCTTTTCTTGTTGTGCTCGATGACTTCTATGAGATCTGCCCCATCCTCATCGTGGGCGATGAATAGCAATCCCTTGAATTCCGAGCTTATCGTGCCCGATGGTTTGTACACATACCTTCCAGGGTTCTCTTTTAGGAATGCGATCGCTTTCTCGTAATCATCGAAGTCCCAGTGTGGCAGGATCGTTATGCCTGAGTCTTCCATCTCCTTCTGCCCGAATTCTCTGTCTTCCTCTAGCCGGTCCGTGTATATCGACCCGCCGACGACCTTCTTCCCTTCCTTGCGTAGTTTCTCAGCAAGCTCCCCAAATCCGGTGTCATCGAACACTATCACGTCAGCCAATGCATAGTGATCGTCGGGCTTGTCGACCCGCTCGATGAATCCTTCGTATACATCATCGTCGTTCTTGTTCTCTATGTACGCCCGGACGTGGTGCCCTTCCTTGATCAGGCTCCATGCAAGGTCTCCAGAAAGTGATTCATGCGAGATGAACAGGAATTTCAGCGGATCTTCATGTTTGCCATCGCCAGCGCCATTTCCGTTGCCGTTTCCATTGCTATTCTTCTCCATGGCATGCGATCTTCCGGCGCATAATATAACTCTTTTGATGGTGGAGTGATAAGGCAGGCAGAGGAATCATCAGAACGATTTTATACTTATCCATCGACCGTCTGGTGATGCTTATCAGCGGGATTGTCAAGGATATCGATTCGTGCGAGAAGATATGGAAGTCATCCATCGAGCCGATCCATTTCTTCGATGAGTGGGATTATCGGATGTGTTTCTTCGATAAGGAACGTTTCAATCCCCATTTTGTGGTATTGGATGAAGATAAAGGAGCTGCCCACTCAGTATTGCCTCTTTGGAGCCGCAGGCGTGACGGATACAAGGAGTTCTTCGGCGGCGAATTCATGGAGTTCAACAGGATCATCGCCCCTGACCGCGAGTCGGCCTCCCGTCTTTTGAGCAGTCTAGAAGGCGATTACTGGCTGGCTTACATGGATCCATCCGAGAAGCACCTTGCTGATCTCGTGCCTTGCGGCTCGAGGTTCCTCCTCTATCTTAGTAAAGTAGGTCATTCCCTAGATGCCTACCTCAATTCTTTCAGCGGCAAGCATCGCAAGAACCTAAAGAACGATCTCAAGCGCCTTGAGCAGCTAAATCCGATTGTAGCAAGGAACCGCCTTGAAGATCTGGATAAGATGATCGGCCTCAATGTCAGCCGTTTCGGTGATGACTCTTTCCTTGCAGAACAATGGTTCGTCGATGGAATCAAGAGGTTCGTCAACACCGCGAACAGCAAAGGCCATCTCGAGATGCTCTCTATTCTCATCGACAATAAGCCGGAATCCGTCCAGCTAGGCATGATCTACAACAAGAGGTACAGCGTGATCCTAGGTGGCAACAACATGAACATCCCAAACATCGGCAAGCTGATGGTCGTCGAGCACATCAAGAACGCCATCCGTCTCAAGGCTGACGTTATAGACTTCCTCTGCACCGATTCCGGCTGGAAGAAGCTCTGGAACCTAGAAGAAGAAGCAGTCTATGAGTTCTCGAACATGAGTGATGATGATTACGTCCGGTTGAATTGCCAATGTCAAGAATTGCCAGCCGGCCCATATGCTGATCTTCCCCGCAAACCCTAAATACCCTATCCGCCACCCGTCTCCCATGATCAAGGTCATCTCATTTGATGTCGATGGTTCTTTCGTGGATAAATCCTCCTTCGAGGACTTGTTCTGGTATGAGGAGCTCCCAGCGATCTACAGCCGCGAGTTCAAGCTCTCTCAGGAGAAGTCCAAGGCTGCGGTCCAGTCAGCCTATAAGGAGATCTCGCTCTTCGATCCCGAGTGGCACAAGCCGGAGACATGGTTCAAGCGCCTAAAGCTTGATCCTGATGAGGAGAAGCTGCTAAAGGACCTCAAGGGCAACTATATGGAACACCGGGATGTCAGGCCAGCGATCGAGCATCTCTACTCCACCCACCGTTACAAGCTCGTCGCCATAACAAACTCTTCTAGATCATACCTCAGATACAAGCTCAAGACATTGGATATGCAGGGTTTCTTTTCCAAGATAATCTCTGCTGTCGATGACTTCGACAAGGTCAAGAAGGATGCGGGCGTCTTCCAGGACATCTTCACCTCTTTCGGCGTCACGCCAGATGAAGTTATGCATGTCGGCGACGACATCTACATGGATTTCGATGTTCCGTCTACTATGAAGATCCATTCCTACCTCCTCGACCGCCGCATGAAGAAGTCCGGCACCCGTGTCGTCCATGACATGACCGAGTTCCTGCAGAAGGTCAAGGAGATAGACGCGCGGTTTGTCAAGATGTGATTAGGGATAGGGTATTACGCAAAACTGGGAGGGTGGATTATTTTTGTGGTCTATATTATCTGATTGGTGATCGGCCATCCTCGCCGATTCCAGGAGAGGTCAACGGTAATTAGGATTGGGTTCTCTTGAAGGCCTTTTCGCGAATACCCATTTGGATTTCCCTCTGCCGGCCGATTCTTCTTTGGGCTTGTCTGCCTCCATCACCTTGCCATCAATGTATCTGGCTAGCTCATACATCAGATGATTTTTGCTGTGCGCTATACTCTTCCGCCCCGACTCGGCCAGCTTGGTGGCCATCGCAGCCACCATGAAGTTTGAATAGAGACCCTCGAATCGGCATATATCATCGGCATTTATATTTTGGTGCGGATACTCGTCGAGCCATCTCATCGCGTCCATCGCCTTTGTGACCCCTAACCTTACCATGTACCTCTTTCCTTTGCAATACTGTGCTGTTATGTTCTCATAATGGATGACGCTAGTCGATTGGATCGGAGGTTCAGGAGCCGCTTGGGATGTGGGTGTCTTGGATGAGGCAGGCAAGCCTATCCTGCGTCGCTTTGGAGAGTAGGAGATGCTAGATATCAGTTGGGGCGCGAGCTCACGGGCCACATTCTCAGGGTTCATTCCGAACTTGCTCCGAAACAGGTATAGCCCTAGCTCTTCACGGCAATATTTTGCTGTCAACAGGAATCCTGAGGATGGATCTACTCCCGCGAGGTCCTTCTTGAATCTCTCTATTGTGTTGCTGTGCTCTTTGATCTTTGATCCGCGGCGTTCTGTCGCCTTCATGACGCTCGCATCGAGGTGAGGGGCCAGCCGCTTGATGGCCTCGGTCACTGACCCATGGTACTCGCGGGTGAGTATCGACTGCCCTATCCAGCTGGTGACGTATTCCGGGTCTATCTTCCCCCTCAGCCCATCGCTCGTCAAGGTTGCGAGATGCTCTCTTAATGCTATGATCCTGCGTTTTTTTTCTCGGGCCATCCCCTCGTTGGTCCTATGGGCTGTCTCAACCTGGCTCTTCTTCTCCGGCAAAGCTGAGCTCACCATCCTGAGCACGCTTCCTTCGTATTGGTCCCACAGCCAGGACATAAGATGGTATTTTTGCAGATGGCTTGCAGTGATGCCTGCGTATCCATCCGGCCCCAGGTCTTCTTTGTCAATGATGTATTCGAGCATCGCTTTGGCTTTCGCTTCCTTGAATGTCTTCGAGAACTTGTTCGGAAGCCTCTTTTGCTTGCCTGAAGCTATCCTTTCCAGGTTGGTCTGGACGATGAATTTGATGGGTGGTGGATCGTTTAGGAGCCGGTTTGGGCCTATTCCAAAGACCTTTGCGATGCGTTCTGCATCTTCAGGCCTGGCTGCCGACTTCCCTTGTTCTATCCAGCATATCCTCTCCACGCAAAGGCCTGAATATTTAGCCAGCTTTTCCTGGCTGTAGCCTGATAGTTCCCTCCATAGTGTGATAGAGACATTGTGGGATATGCTGGTCTGAGTGTCCATGTGGTTCGGGGAGTCTGGTACAATAAAAATTTGACGCCGTCCAGCTGGATCCTAACTCGTGTTGAATATCTTATGCCTCAGCCTTTCAAACACATGGTTTCCAGCCGGCTTTGCGCGGAAACTAGTTGTCGTGGTTGAAGTATGCGGTTCTTCTGCGGT